>JALVES010000032.1 GCA_027030635.1 Saprospiraceae bacterium
GAGAATGTGGAACGCTTTGCGTTCTAATGTGGAACGCAAGCGTTCTAATGTGATTTTACGCTCGCTTCGCATCGCGTGGGGGATGACCTCTCCGTGTACACTCCGTGGGCGCCGTGAACTCCGTGGTGAGTTTTCCCGGCTAAAGCCCGCCCCGCTTTCAAAAACTCCTGAATATTTTGTTTCAATTTTGAAGCAAAGCGATTATCTTTGCGGGCAGGAAGATACCCTCCTTGTTTCGTTTGCAGCACCCTTGGAGAACACTACATTTTCAAGACAGCAAAGCCTCTTCCTCTATGGAAGCGGGCATTTTCACAAACTTACTTTAATAAACCTGCGGAGCACTATGGGGACTGTTAGAACCAAAACCAAAGCGAAAGAGAAAAGCCGTAAGAAACTCAGGCCTTTGCCTTTTGAAGAGGTTCGGGAGGCTACGCTCGCCTATTTCAAGGGCGATGAGCTCGCCACCGATGCCTGGATGAAGAAATACGCTTTGCGGGATTCGTTTGGCAACATCTATGAGCGCACGCCCGACGATATGCACAGGCGCATAGCCTCGGAACTGGCCCGCATTGAAAAGCGCTATCCCAAGCCTTTGGATGAAGATTTTCTCTATGAGTTGTTGAAAGATTTTCGCTACATCGTGCCGCAGGGCAGTCCGATGGCAGGTATCGGGAACAACTTTCAGGCTGTATCGCTTTCGAATTGCTTTGTGGTGGGGAACAAGGCCGATTCTTACGGAGGCATCATGCAATTGGACGAGGAGCAGGTGCAGTTGATGAAACGTCGCGGTGGCGTGGGACACGACCTTTCGCACCTTCGTCCCAAAGGAGCGCCGGTGATGAACTCTGCGCTGACATCTACGGGCATTGTGCCTTTTATGCAGCGGTATTCCAACTCGACCTTAGAGGTTGCCCAGGGCGGCAGGCGCGGGGCTTTGATGCTGACGGTCTCCATCAAGCATCCCGATGCAGAGGATTTTATTGATGCCAAGCTGGAGCAGGGGAAAATTACGGGCGCCAATGTGTCCGTGCGCATAGACGATGCTTTTATGCGGGCAGCTATGGCCGGGAAAAAATACACCCAGCAATTCCCCATTGACAGCAGGAAGCCTAAGGTAGAGCGCGAGATTGACGCTGCGGCACTCTGGCACAAAATCATTCACAATGCCTGGAAATCGGCCGAGCCGGGAGTCCTCTTTTGGGATACCATCATCAGGGAGTCTCTGCCGGATTGCTATGCGGATTTGGGCTATGAAACCATTTCCACGAATCCCTGCGGAGAAATTCCGCTTTGCCCTTATGACAGCTGTCGTTTGCTGGCGATCAATCTTTACAGCTATGTGGAGCAGCCTTTCACCAAGAAGGCCCGCTTTGATTTCAAAAAGTTTGCACAGCACGTGCAGTATGCCCAGCGCATCATGGACGACATACTCGATTTGGAAATTGAGAAAGTCGAGCAAATTATCCGCAAGATTGATGAAGACCCTGAGCCTGAAGAGCTGAAGATGCGCGAGCGCAGACTGTGGGAGAAGATACTCGAAAAGTGCGTGGACGGCCGTCGTACCGGCGTGGGCATCACTGCCGAAGGCGATATGTTGGCAGCTTTGGGTTTGCAATACGGCAGCGATAAGGCCATTCGCTTTTCCGTCAAAGTGCATCGCACGCTGGCATTGAATGCCTATCGTTCTTCCGTGAATTTGGCCAAAGAGCGCGGAGCTTTCCCGATTTACGATGCAGAGCGGGAAGCGAACAATCCGTTCGTAAAGCGTTTGGCGAAAGCCGATAAAGAGCTCTATAAGGACATGCGAAAATACGGTCGCCGCAACATCGCTTTGCTGACCATTGCACCCACAGGCACGACCAGTCTGATGACGCAGACGACCTCCGGCATTGAGCCGGCTTTTCTCATCAGTTATAAACGGCGTCGCAAAATCAATCCCGATGAGCAGGGCGCCAAAATAGACTTTGTGGACCAGGAAGGCATTGCCTGGGAAGAGTATGCCGTTTTCCACCATCACTTTGCCACCTGGCTGGAAGTTCATGGCTACGACCTGGAAGAAGTGCGCAAGTGGCCTCAAAAGCAACTGGAGAAACTCATCGCCAAATCGCCCTATCACAAAGCCACATCACACGATGTGGACTGGGTGCAGAAAGTCAAGATGCAGGGAGCCATTCAGAAGTGGGTGGACCACTCCATAAGCGTTACGGTGAACATCCCTCACGACACTTCGGTGGAGAAGGTGAAGGAGATTTACCAAACGGCCTGGAAGGCGGGTTGCAAGGGCTGCACCATTTATCGCGATGGCTCGCGCTCGGGCGTGTTGCTGGCGGCAGAGGAGAAAAAGGAGGATAAGGCCAAAAGCAATGGCGCTTTTCTGGAGACCATGGCTCCCAAGCGCCCCAAGAAGTTGGAAGCTGCTGTGGTGCGTTTTCGCAATGCCCATGAAAAATGGATGGCTGTGATTGGCCTTTATGAGGGGCGCCCTTATGAGATTTTTACCGGCAAGGCGGAGGGCGCTTTCAACGTCCCTGAATCTGTTACGCGGGGCTGGGTGATTCGGGAAAAGGAAAACGGCAGGGCGCGCTATGACTTCCGTTATCTGGATGAAGACGGCTATCCCATCACCATAGGCGGCTTGTCGCGGGCCTTTAATCCCGAGTTTTGGAATTATGCAAAGTTGATTTCCGGCGTCATGCGCCACGGCATGCCGGTGCAGTACGTCATAGACCTGGTGCGCAATCTGAACATGCGTGAAGACCATCTCAATACCTGGAAAAACGGCGTGGTGCGGGCCTTGAAAAAATTTGTTCCCGATGGCACGCAGGCCAAGGGCAAATGCCCGGGCTGCGATGACCCCGACGGTTTGATCTACAAAGAAGGGTGCCTGATTTGCAAGAGCTGCGGGTATTCGGAATGCGGATGATGGGAGAGATTTATGGTTTATCGGGGCCGAAAAAAAGAAGAGGCGGCGTTAAAAAACGCCACCTCGCCCTAACCAAATAAAACCAATAAATCTTTTGCAGTCAGGTGGTCTGCGGTGCTTTGCCGGCAAAACGGCTTGAGTCGGTTTTGTGTTTTGCAGCTCGTTTTCCCGGCATATTACCTACCTTTGGTCTTTCTTTGATTCCAAAGTTACGGCCTTTTGTCCAATTGTCAAAATTTAAGCCGGTATTTATGAAAATGAGAAGTACCCAAAAGTTGCATTTCCTTTTTTTTCTCCCTGTCGGGCTGTTGCTCTTGGCCGGTTTGCCCCGGTCTTTGTGGGGGCAGGATATGGATTACAGCGCCGACTCGGCCTTTATCAGGCAAATTCACGACTACACATTGACTGAGAGTCATTGCTACGATTGGTTGCGACATTTGACAAAGGATGTGGGGGCGCGACTTTCGGGCTCGCCGGAGGCTGCTGCTGCGGTGGAATACAGCCGCCAGTTGATGGAGAGCCTGGGCTTAGATACGGTTTGGCTGCAGCCGGTGATGGTGCCTCATTGGGTGCGCGGCGGTGAGGAGGTGGTGCGCATCGTAGAGTCTTTTGAGGGGGGCAACTTTGATTTGCCGGCAACTTCTCTGGGGAATTCCGTGGGCACGGGGCCTGAGGGCTTGCGGGCAGAGGTCATTTCCGTACAAACTTTGGAGGAGGTTGAAAAGCTGGGGCGCGCCCGCGTCGAAGGCAAAATCGTCTTTTTTGATCGCCCCTTTGATCAGACGGAGTACTACACCTTCCGCGCCTACGGCAAAGCGGTGGACCAGCGCGTTTGGGGGCCGTCTAAGGCAGCGGAATACGGAGCTGTAGCCGTTCTGGTGCGCTCCATGACCAACAGCACAGACGACGTGCCTCATACCGGGACGCTGGTTTATGTCGAGGACAAACCCAAGATACCTGCTCTTGCCGTCAGCACCCGCGCAGCAGATTTGCTGAGGCGCCAGCTGAAGCAGGGCAAGGTGGAGGTTTACATCCGCAATCATTGCAAAATGCTGGAGCCGAAACTTTCCTACAACGTCATAGGTGAAATTCGCGGCAGCGAAAAGCCGGATGAAATCATCGCGGTGGGCGGGCACTTAGATTCCTGGGATGTGGGCGAGGGCGCGCACGACGACGGAGCGGGCTGTGTGCAGAGCATGCAGGTATTGGCTACGCTCAAACAGCTGGGCTATCGCCCGAGGCGCACTCTGCGTTGCGTCCTCTTTATGAATGAAGAAAACGGCTCTGCCGGAGCGAAAACATATCGGGATGTTTCCAACAGCAAAGGCGAATATCATCTCGCTGCCCTGGAGTCCGACAGCGGCGGTTTCACGCCCCGCGGCTTCAGAGTAGATGGGCATGAAGACATTTTCGATGAAAAGTTTGCCCGCGTACTGGCCTGGCAGCCTTTGCTCAGGCATTGGCGTCTGGATATCCGTCGCGGAGGCTCCGGAGCCGATGTCAGCAAGCTCAAAGGCCAAAAGGGCCTGCTCTTTGGTTTAGAGCCGGATTCCCAACGCTATTTCGATTATCACCACACCGACAGGGATGTCTTTGAAGCAGTCAATAAGCGCGAATTGGAATTGGGCGCTGCTGCCATGACCTCGCTGGTTTATTTGCTCGACAAATACGGTTTGAATTAAAGACTCATGCAACAGGTAACCGTCCACGATAAGACTTTTAAGACCTTTTTGACTTCAGAGCAAATAGGCGCCGAGGTGCGGCGATTGGGCCGCGAAATCACTCGCGACTTGAAGGGAAAGAGGCCTCTTTTTCTGTCTGTGCTCAACGGCTCCTTCGTCTTTGCCGCCGATTTGGTGCGCCAGTGCGATATGGATTTGGAGATCACTTTCGTGAAATTGGCCTCCTACCAGGGCACCAGCTCTTCGGGAAAAATCACCGAGCTGATTGGCCTGAATGAATCCCTGAAAGACCGGCACGTCCTCATTGTGGAAGACATCATTGACTCCGGAAAAACCATGCAGAATCTGCTGGAGACACTGCGCGCACAGCAGCCGGCTTCTGTACAGATAGCCACCCTCCTGCTCAAACCCGATGCACTGGAAGTGGAGTTGGACATCGCCTACTGCGGCTTTGAAATCCCTCCCGAATTTGTAGTGGGCTATGGATTGGACTACGACGGCCTGGGGCGGAATTTGGCGGATTTGTATGTGTTGGTTTAGTGTTTAGTGTTGGGGGGTGGAATCGGTAAAATCGGCGGAATCGGGGAAATCGGGGAAATAAAAAAATCTGTGTAATCCCATAATCCGTGTAATCTGTGATTCTGACGATGAGCGTGATGAACGTGATGAACGTAACGAACGTGATGAACGTAACAAACGTGATGCGTGACGGGCTTAGCCGGGAAAACTCACCACGGAGTTCACGGTGCCCACGGAGTGTACACGGAGAGGTCATCCCCCACGCGATGCGAAGCGAGCGTAAAATCACATTAGAACGCTTGCGTTCCACATTAGAACGCAAAGCGTTCCACATTCTCCATTCCCCATTATTCCCTATCTTTGTTCCATGCAAAAACTACCCGTAGGCATACAG
>JALVES010000033.1 GCA_027030635.1 Saprospiraceae bacterium
AGATGCTGCCATCGGACAGGCCAAAGCAACTCACGCGATTGACTTCCGTATCGGGCCCCGGCTCCAAAGGCGGAGGAAAGGGAATGAACACAGAGTCCGTTACCGTACAGGTGCCATCGGAAATGATCACGTATTGCATGTCCTGACACAGTTGTACGGCTGTGCTGACATCCGTGCCCGCGTCCATCTCACCGGAAGACCAGCTAAAGGAGAACACACCCGGGCTGCCATCGCTGTATGCCGCCGAGACCGTAGCCTGGCCGTCGCAGGGAACGCCCTGGCTGAGATAGCAACTCACCGGCTCAATGCTATTGAAATCAAAGGTCGCTTCAATAGAGGGCGGGTCCGTAATGGTCAGATTGACCACCACAGGCGTGCAGTTGTTGGCATCCGTAACCGTTACGGAATAATCACCTGCCGTAATAGCAGCACCGCCAATGCCCGAAGAGCCCAGGCCGTCAAAGGCATCCACAGACCAATCGTAATAGTAAGGCTCCGTTCCTCCGCTGAGGAAAACCACAGCGCCACCATTGCCATCTCCCGGACAGGGCGGAGAGAAAGTCGTCGTGCTGTCCAAAACCAGTGGAGCAGGAGCAATAACCATAGCGCTGTCTATGGTTTCACAGAAAGACTCATCGGTAACCGTAACCGCATAAGTGCCCGGACTGAGGTTCATGATGCTGCTCAGAGAGGCTCCGCTTTGGCCATTTGACCAGCTGTAGTTGGAAATGGGCGCTCCGCCCAAGCCCGGCTGGGCAAAGACGATGAGTTGGCCGTTGTTGCTGTCGAAGCAGGGCAGCGTATCGTTTTCAAAACTCGTAATAACCGGCGGCACCGGCATGTTGATGGTCAGACTCACGGAGTCCTGACAGCCATTGGCATCTAACACAATGACCTGATAATCTCCGGCAGAGAGGCCGGTAGCGGTAGAGTCCGTTTGTCCGAAAATGCCCCAGTTGTAGAAATAGGGGTAAGTACCGCCCGTAACGACCACAGAGGCCGAGCCGTCATTGCCCACTGTACAGCTCTCCGGCACTACATCGCCGGCGGTGATGTCGAGTACAGGAGGTTCAATCAATTCAAAAGAGTCGGTAGCCATACAGCCCTGGTCATCGGTAAGCGTTACCACATAGTTGCCGGCGCAAAGGTCATTCAAAGTGCTGGTGTTGGCGGTATTGACAGGAGGCGGCGGCGCCGGTGTCCCCGACCAGGAGAAGGCATAGCTGTTGGAAACACCACCTACGGTAGTAGCCTGCACTTCGATAGAACCATCACAAACGCCATTGCAACTGATGCTGTTTACGGCATTGGCGTTGAGCAGCAATTGCTTCACAGCACCCACTGTAATGGTAAGGCTGTCCTGACAGCCGTTGCCATCCGTAACAATGACCTGGTAATCTCCATCCGTGAGATTGGCAGCCGTAGAAGTAGTCGCCTGGTCTATCTGAAAGAGGCTGGGCCATTCGATCTTGTAAGCCGTAAAAGGGTCGGGTGTGCCCCCTGAGACATCCACCGTGATGCTGCCATCGGGCAGGCCCGAGCAGGTCGCATCCGAGACATTGGAAGTCAGTATGAGCAGGGGCGAAGGCTGCGCCAGGAAGGTGCTGCCCGAGGTCGTACAGCCCGTAACATTGTCGGTGATGGTAACGAAGTAAAGCCCCGAGGGCACATCCGTAATCGTGGCATCCGTCTGCCCGCCTCCCCAGCTAAAAGTGTACTGAGGCCCCGGGTTGGTAATGGCCACGCTGTCGAGCACCAAGATGGCCGTTACATCGCCCAGGCCGCCGTTGCAGGCGGGTTGCACCTGGTTGAAGATGACGTTCATCTGCGGCCCTGAGGGAATGGTGATGGTATCCACCTGCACATTCATGGTCGGCATCGTCTGATCGGTGATGGTTACCGAATAATCGCCCGCCATCAGGTTAGTGGCTGTAAAACTACCACCCTCGGTATTGATGGTCCCCGGGCCTTGTACGGGCCCGCCGGGCAAAGCCTGCCAGGTGATGGTATAAGGCGAGGCGCCATTGGAAACCGTTACGGTAAAACTCCCATCAGGTATGTCGGGACAAGAGACGCTGTCCACCACATAGGAAGTCAGCAAGGCCGAAGAACTCACCGTTACAGAGCCATCTATGCCGTTGAAACCCAGCAAATCGGTGGCACTGGTAATCTCATTCACTCCCGTTGGCGAGAAAGTTACGGGGCTGACATCGCCGAGATTGCCTATGATGTCGAAGCACAACTCAAACAAGACCGCACCATCGGGCACGCTCACCGGCGTAAGGCCCGGCGACACCCAACTGGAAATAATGAGGTTGCCCGCGGCATTGAAATCCGCAGCATCTAAGCCCGTCAAATTGGCATTGAAGTTCTGAGCGCCCGTAAACGAAAGAATGGCCGGATCAAAATTGATGGCCAATTGCATAGAGACAACATCCGTAAAATCCGTAGCTGTTACAGGTACACAGACCGTGCCACCCGGGATGCCCTGGTCATCGGCAATTTCCAGGGTTACATTGAGGCAGGCGTTCATATCCATTTGAAAGGCAGCGCCACAGCTCTTGCCGTCTTCGATGGTGATGTTGTAGAGCCCCGGCACAGGTACCGTAAAAGTTACGACATCGCCGTGGTTAGGCACGCCGGAGGTGATGGTACCCGTAATGCTCGGGTCGGCATCATTGACGATGGTGATGTTGTAGGCTCCGCCGTCAAATTCAGGCAGGCCGCCCTGCACGGTGAAGGAGCCTTCACAGCCCGAAGCTCCGGAATTGTTGTTGATGTTGGTGGCATCAATGGCGGTCAGATAAACCACGGCAAAAGCCGCATTCACATTGGCATTGACGCAGGGGCCGTTCATTTCGTACAACGCCTGGTAGGTGGTATCGGCGCCGATAATGGTCGTAAAGAGCGAGTCGAAAGTAATGGGCGCCCACCAGTAGAGGGCCGGTGCGCCGCCGTTAAAGAAGTTGATCAGACTTCCGTCGTTAAAGAAGAGAATGTCGCCATTGAGGTTGCCCTCGGTAGCCACCCAAAAATCTCCGGGAGGCGGAGGGTTCATCACCAGGCAGGGGTCGGTGGCGATGTTGGGCAGGTCGGGCCCCATGACGATGGGCGGGCAGTTGTAAAAGGCATAACCGATGCCCGGCGCCGTCGTGGGGTCGGGATCGCCGCTGAGGTTGGCATCGCCATTGTGAAGGATGTCCACCATATCTCCAAAGCAGAGGTACATGGTATCCAGGTCCACGTCATTGCTCTGGGCCGTAATGGTGCCGAGCGAGACCGTGCCGGCAAAGTTTTGCTGGCCTACCGGACAGGCAAAAGTGCTTTCCAGCCCCTGCATCTGAGGAGGCATAAAAGTGAGCGTACTTCGAGGCGTTTGGGCCTGCAAACTCAGAGCAAAAAAAAGAGCGGGAAACAGGAGGATGGAAAGTCTCTTCATCATAACAATTATCTGATTTATTTTCAGGGGCTTATTTCATGGGCTTCTCCTCGACAGGCGCCGGCTGAAAGGCGCAAAAGTACGGAATAATAGCCATCATTCTAAGAAGTAAGGTATGCAAATGCCGAAATGTTTGTTGCCAAACAAAAGAAGGCTTCCGAAATTCAGGTGCAGTGCCGGTAAAACGCGACAGGTATTTCAATTAGTATTACTTAGGCACCCAACAGCACCCTGTCCACCCAATTGCTGCCAAAAGCATAGGGCAAAAAGCCGGCAGAGGGTATGGGTTTGGTGATGATGAGGTCGGCCCTCATACCCGGAGCCAGGGCTCCGCACTCAGCTCCCAGCTCCAGGGCATGGGCGCCATTGACGGTGGCTGCCTGCAAAGCTTCGGCGGGGAGCAGGCCGCATTTGATGCAGGCCAGTGAGACGGAAAAGGCCATGCGCCCCGAAGGCGAAGAGCCCGGGTTGTAGTCAGTGGCAATAGCCAGGGCCAGGCCCCGGTCCACCATCTCGCGGGCGGGCGGATAGGGGTCGTTGAGGAAGAAAGGGGCTGAGGGCAGGATGGTGGCAATGGTGTTGGCTTTCGCCAAAACTTCGAGGTCTCGCTCGCTCATTACCTCCAGATGGTCCACCGAAATGGCGCCATGCCGCACGGCCGCTTCGACGCCCCCCATAGCGTTGAATTGGTTGACATGCACCTTGGGCTTCAGACCCCATTTGGCGAAAGCCTCTAAAATTTCTTCCATTTCGCTTACGCTAAACGCCACCCTTTCGCAAAACACATCCACATAATCGGCCAAATTTTCGGCAGCGATGCGGGGCAGCATCTCGTCTGTGATGAGACGGATGTAGGCCTCGCGGCGACCGCGATACTCGGCAGGCAGGGCGTGGGCACCGAGGAAGGTGGCTTTGACGGGGGCCTCACTCACCTCCTTCAGGCGCCGGATGACGCGCAGCATTTTGAGCTCGCCTTCGAGACTGAGGCCGTAGCCGCTCTTGATTTCTATGGCTCCCGTGCCCATACTGCGCACTTCTTCGAGCCGTTGCAGAGCCTGTTCGAAGAGTTGTTCTTCGGGCATTTCGCGCAGGCGGGCGGCTGAATGGAGGATGCCGCCGCCGGCACGGGCAATTTCCTCATAACTCTTGCCCTGAATGCGCTGCACAAATTCCCCCTCGCGCCAGGCGGCAAAGACGAGATGGGTGTGCGAATCCACCCAGGCAGGCAAGACCGCACCCCCTCCGGCATGGATTTTCCGATCTGCACGGGGCGGCGGATTTTCTGCTTCTGTGCCAAAATCCGCTACGCGGCCATCTTCAATCAACAGCCAGGCATTTCGCAGCTCGGGCAGCTCTTGCAGGGCCTTGCCGCGCAGCAAAGGCGGAGGCGCCGGATAGGCCCCTATGAGGCGGTCTATGTTTTTTATCAGTGTTCTTTGCATGAGATTTTGTTTCTTTGCACTCTCTAAGAGCATCTTGGAGCTGTCGAAAACCCGCTTTCAGCTGTTTTCTTCGAGCAAACTCCAGGGGCTTTTGTTGCACCCAAACTCCGCTGCAAGATAAAAAGGGGTTTGCAAAAGCTGCCCGATTTCTACAAAAAGGAAAAAACAAACATTATGGCACGCATCCATGCAGCAATCACGGGCGTTCACGGCTACGTTCCCGATTTTGTCCTGACCAATGCAGATCTGGAAAAAATGGTGGACACCAACGACGAGTGGATACGCACTCGCACGGGCATCAAAGAGCGCCGCATCTTGAAAGAACCCGGCAAAGCCACCTCCGACATGGCCGTGGAAGCCGTCAAAGGCCTGCTGGAAAAAACCGGCACCGACCCCATGGAAGTGGATATGGTCATCTGCGGTACCGTTACGGCAGACATGCACTTCCCCGATACGGCCAACATCGTCGCCGACAAGACAGGCATGAAAAATGCCTTTTGCTTTGACCTCAACGCGGCCTGCTCCAGCTTTTTGTTTTCGCTGGTAACGGCCTCGCATTACATGGAGTCGGGGCGCTATAAAAAGATCATCGTCATCGGCGCCGACAAGCTGTCGGCCGTGGTGGACTATACCGACCGCTCTACCTGCATCCTCTTTGGCGATGGCGCCGGCGCAGTCATGCTGGAGCCTTCCGAACAGCCCGTCGGCGTGCTGGACTACATCCTCAAAAGCGATGGCTCCGGCCGCGATCTGCTGTATCAAAAGGCCGGAGGCTCGCTGTACCCCTGCTCTAAAGAAACCCTCGAAAAAGGCTGGCACTACATCTATCAGGACGGCCGCAAGGTGTTCAAGTATGCCGTAGAAGGTATGAAAAACACCCTGCTCGAAGTCATGAAGCGAAACGATTTGACCAAAGACGACATCAAATGGCTGGTTCCGCACCAGGCCAATATGCGCATCATCGAGTACGTCGCCAAAATGGCCGACTTCCCCATGGAGCGCGTGATGATCAACATTGACAAATACGGCAATACCACCTCGGCTACCATCCCGCTTTGCCTGTGGAATTACGAAGACCAGATCAAACCCGGAGACAAGCTCCTCCTCACCGCCTTTGGGGGCGGCTTCTCCTGGGGCTCCATACTCGTAGAATGGGGAAAACCCGGGAAATAATCCGGGCAAAAAACATCCGGGACAAGAAAGCATTTGAATGCCCCTAAATGCCTATATTTGTCGCGCAAAATTAGAACACCCCAAGCCGCCACCTGTGGTGACGGCTTCTTTTAACGAACTCAAACTCCTATGGCCAACACCAGTGACATCCGCAACGGACTTTGCATTGAGCACAACAACGATTTGTGGACCATTGTAGAATTTCAGCACGTAAAACCCGGCAAGGGCAATGCCTTTGTACGCACCAAGCTCAAGAGCCTCACCCACGGACGGGTGGTCGAACACACCTTCCCGGCAGGGCACAAAATATACCCCGTCAGAGTAGAGCGCCGCAAGCATCAGTTTCTCTACAAAGACGACATGGGCTACCACTTCATGAACACCGAAACCTACGAACAAACCGCCTTAGACGAAAAACTGATTGACAACCCGGGCCTGCTCAAAGAAGGCATGGAAGTAGATGTGCTCTTCCATGCAGAAAAAGACCTGCCCCTCAACATGGAAATGCCCGCTCACGTGGTTGTGGAAGTTACCTACACCGAGCCGGGCCTCAAAGGCGATACAGCTACCAACACCTTAAAACCCGCTACCATAGAAACGGGCGCGGAAATCAGGGTACCTCTCTTTGTCAACACAGGAGATTTTGTCAAAGTAGATACCCGCACGGGCGCTTATATCGAGCGCGTCAAGAAATAAAAAAGATTTCCTATGACCTTCAAAGAAATCCAGGAGCTCATCAAGCTGGTCAATAAGAACAAGCTTTCCGAGTTCAAACTCAAAGACGGTGATTTTGAAATTGCTATTCGCACGGAAAAATACGCCAAAAGCAAAGCTGCCGGCTCCGCTGCACAGCCTCAGACGACTCAAATCATCACGCAGCCCGCTGCTGCAACACCGCCTCCACCCCCTGCTGCCGCTCCTGTGGAAAAAGCCGATGAAAAGCCTCCTGCAGAAGACAGCAGCAAGTATCTGGAAATCACCTCCCCCATGGTAGGTACTTTCTATCGCTCATCAGCTCCCGACAAGCCCCCTTATGTGAAAGTCGGTGATACGGTCGAGCCGGGCACCGTAGTGTGCATCATCGAAGCCATGAAGCTCTTCAACGAAATTGAAGCGGAAGTGAGTGGCAAGATCGTCAAAGTCATGGTTGAAGATGCCCAGCCGGTAGAGTTTGGCCAGGTACTCTTTTTGGTAGAACCTGCGTAAACACAGCAAGCGGAAAACACACGGGATGTTTAAAAAAATACTGATTGCCAACCGGGGCGAAATCGCCCTGCGCATCATACGTACCTGCAAAGAAATGGGCATCAAAACGGTGGCCATTTACTCCACTGCCGACAGCGACAGCCTGCACGTGCGCTTTGCCGACGAGGCCGTTTGCATCGGCCCGCCCTCTTCTGCGGAATCTTACCTGAAGATTCCCAAAATCATGGCAGCAGCAGAAATCACCAATGCCGATGCCATACACCCGGGCTACGGCTTCCTCGCAGAAAATGCCTCCTTTGCGGAAGTCTGCCGCGAGTACGACATCAAATTTATCGGCCCCCAGCCGGAGCACATCCGCAAGATGGGCGATAAGATCACGGCCAAAGAGACCATGATCAAAGCCGGCGTACCCGTGGTGCCGGGCTCGCCGGGCCTGCTCAAAGACATCAGGCAGGGCAAAAAACTGGCTGCCGAAATCGGCTACCCCGTCATCCTCAAAGCCACGGCCGGAGGCGGCGGCAAGGGCATGCGCGTAGTCTGGAAAGAGGAAGATTTCGAAGAACAGTGGAACAAAGCCCGCCAGGAAGCCAAAGCCTCCTTCGGCAACGACGGCATTTACATCGAAAAATTCATCGAAGAGCCCCGCCACATCGAAATACAAATCGCCGGCGACCAGTTCGGCACGGTCTGCCACCTCTCCGAGCGCGAGTGCTCCATCCAGCGGCGCCACCAAAAACTGCTCGAAGAAAGCCCCTCCCCTTTCGTCACCCGAAAACTGCGCGACGCCATGGGTAAGGCAGCCATCGCCGCCGGCGCAGCCATCAACTACGAGGGCGTGGGTACGGTGGAATTTCTCGTGGACAAGCACCGCAACTTCTACTTCATGGAGATGAACACCCGCATCCAGGTGGAGCATCCCGTTACGGAAGAAGTGGTGGACTTCGACCTCATCAAAGAACAGATCAAAATTGCGGCGGGCATACCCGTTTCCGGCAAAAATTATTTGCCGAAAGGCCATGCCATCGAATGCCGCATCAATGCCGAGGACCCCTTCAACGACTTCCGCCCCAGCCCTGGCAAAATCACCTCCTTCCACAGCCCCAAGGGACACGGCGTGCGCGTGGACACCCACGTCTATGCGGGCTACGTCATACCGCCCTACTACGACTCCATGATCGCCAAGCTGATCTGCCGGGCGCCGACGCGAGAGGAGTGTATCCGCAAAATGCAGCGGGCCTTAGACGAGTTCATCGTGGAGGGCATCAAGACGACCATCCCCTTCCACCGCCAGTTGATGCGCGACCCTCAATTCCAAAAGGGCAACTTCCATACGGGTTTCCTCAACGATTTCGTTCTGGAAGAGCCTGAGGAAGACGAAACATGAAAAATTATTTTCGAGTACTGGCCTATGCCCGGCCTTTCGGCAAATGGATTGGCGCTGCCATCGTGAGCAATGTGCTCATGGTCGTGTTTTCGCTGGCATCCATTACGGTGCTGATACCGGTGCTCAAAATCCTGTTTCAAAACACCAATGCCCCCGCATCTGCGCCGGTCTGGCAGGGCATCCTGCAAATCAAAAACTATCTCGAAGGCACCCTGAGCTACCACATCGCCCGTTGGGCAGAGCTGTACGGCACCCGCAGGGTGTTGTGGTGGATTCTGGCAGGCGCCGCAGGGGCTTTTTTTCTGAAAAACTTCAGCCGCTACATGGCCATGTTTTTCATGGCGAAAGTGCGCAACGGCATAGAGCGCGATCTGCGCAATGCCATCCATCAAAAGATGCTGCACCTGCCCATGGCCTTTCTCGAAGACAAGCGCAAGGGCGACATCATGGCCCGCCTGACCAATGACGTGGCGGAGATCCAATGGGCTTTGCTCAACTCCGTGAATCAACTCCTGCAGGCTCCGCTGATGATCCTGCTGACCCTGATTTTGCTGATCATTCTCAGCCCGCAACTCACGCTGTTTGTGGCCGTGCTGCTGCCTTTTACAGGGCTCATCATCACCTCCGTCAGCAACAGCCTGAAAAAGCCCTCAGCCCGGGCGCGCAGCGAGCTGGGGCGCATCCTCTCCTACGTGGAAGAACACCTCGGCGGCCTGGCCATCATCAAGTCTTATGTGGCCGAAGAACGCATGCAACGCCGCTTTGCCCGCGCCAACGAAAACTACTATCGCTTCATGAACCGCATGTTGCACCGGCGCGACCTCGCCTCTCCCCTCAGCGAGTTGCTCGGCTCGCTGGTCATCATCGCCATCATCTGGTTTGGAGGAAACCTCATCCTCGACAAGGGCGCCCTGCAGCCGGAGATTTTCATCACCTACATCGTGCTGTTTTACCAGATCATCAATCCCGCCAAGGCGCTGTCCACCACCATGTACGACATCAAGCGGGGCGATGCCTCGGCCGCCAGAGTCTTCGAAATTCTCGACCGGCACAACCCCATCGAAGAAGCCCCCGATGCCCTGCCCATAGAGCGCTTTGAGCGGGAAATTCAACTGAAGGGACTGCGCTTCCGCTATCACGAAGGCCCGGAAGTCCTGAAAGGCATTGACCTGCGCATTCCCGCCGGCACCAGCCTGGCCCTGGCCGGCAAGTCGGGCAGCGGGAAGTCCACCCTCATCAGCCTGCTCAACCGCTTTTATGACCCCACCGGCGGCAGCATCGCCATAGACGGCCGCGACCTGCGCAAGCTGCGCGTCAAAGACCTGCGCAAACTCATCGGCTACATCTCGCAGGAGCCCATACTCTTCCACGACAGCATCCGCAACAACCTGCTGTTGGGCAAACCCGATGCCACGCAGGAAGAACTGGAACGCGCCGCCCGCATGGCCCACGCCCACGACTTCATCATGCAAACCGAGCACGGCTACGACACCATCATCGGCGACCGCGGCGACAAGCTCAGCGGCGGCCAGCGCCAACGCCTGACCATAGCACGGGCCATTCTGAAAAACCCGCCCATCCTCATCCTCGACGAGGCCACCTCTTCCCTCGACTCCGAATCCGAACAACTGGTGCAGCAGGCCCTCAGCGTGCTGCTGCAGGGGCGCACCTCCATCATCATCGCCCACCGCCTCGCCACCATCCGTCATGCCGACGAAATCGTCGTCCTCAAAGACGGACAGATCAGCGAGCGCGGCACGCACGAAAGCCTCATGCAGCAGCAGGGCGAATACGCCAGGCTGGTGGAATTGCAGGCCTTGTAGGGAGATTGCCTCTACGCGCCACTCAAGCAGCTACAAAACAAAAAAACAGGCGCCCCGGGGACGCCTGTTTTCACATTCCAAAAGTAAGAGTGGATTATTACTTAACCAGCTCGTACAATTTGCTCGTTTTCGGAACGATAACGAACTCTGTACGGCGATTCATTTTGCGGGCTTCGGCGGTTTTTTCAGCTACTTTGGGAGCGTACTCGCCTTTACCGGCAGCTTCTACCTGGGTGGGGTCCACGCCCAGTTTGGTCATGTAACGCACGACGGATGTTGCACGGGCAACGCTGAGGTCCCAGTTGTCGCGATATGGAGCGCCGGGCTTCATCTTTTGGTCATCGGTGTGGCCTTCTACCACGACTTTGAGGTCGGGATTGGCTTTCATGACGTTGGCCAGGGTTTCGATGATCTCCTTGTCGTGCTTGTCTAAGTAAGCAGAACCGGAGCGGAAAAGCACATTCTCGGGCATAGAGATGTACACGAAATCTCCATCGGCAACGATGCTGAGGCCGGCTTTTTCATAAACGGCGAAAGATTCTTTGATTTCGCCTTTTACTTTGTTCAACTCGGCTTCTTTCTGAGCAACCATTTGCTTCACCTGGCTCACCTCTGCCTGCAAAGATGACAGATCCTTCTTGATGCCGTCGAGTTCACTGCTGAGGCTGGAGTTTTGATCCATCAACTGGGCTTTCTCTTCTTCCAGCATCTTGATGTTTTCCTGGCTTTCGGCCAAAGACTTGGAGAGATTTTCTTTCTCTTCCATCAGAGCGTTGTACTTCTTGCTGGAAACACAAGAGGAAAGAACCGTCAAAACAGCCAATCCAAGGACAACTTGTTTAAGTGTGAATTTCATATTTCTGCTTGTTTGTTAAAGAATGAGATGCAAGTTTGTGAACAACCCGAAAACAAGGCCTGGGGCTTTCCCCTTCCTTTTCAGGGCCTGTCTGCACAAGCGCGAAGATACGCAATTTATCCTGACGGACACACCGCTCTCCCCGCTTTTACGGCCCAAAAATAACAAATGGCGGCCAATGCGTATATAAAAAAGCGCTTTTTTTGGACATTCCTCTCTTTTGACCGGAGTTTTTGGCATGTTTAAGGGCTTTTCCGGCCTTCACAACAGCGCCCTGTCCTGCATATGAGCCACCCCTGAACGCTTCCGGAGAAGAGCTCCGTCTTACCGGCTGTCGCGGGCTATTGAGTATAACCCTGTGGGGGGCTTTTATGTTCGGTTTTTAGTTTGATTTTTAACCTAACGCTGAGAAAACAAATCCAGCTGCTCGGGCTCTTCTTCGTAGAGCTCGGGGCCGTTGTTTTGCACGCTGTTGACGGCATCGGAGACTTTGTAAACGCGCAGCAGGCCGGGAGGCGGCGGATGCAACATGCCCAGTACTTCCGAAAGCGGGATGTCGTCTAACCATTGCCTGCGCTGTTCGCCCGTTAGAATCAATGGCATGCGCTCGTGGATGGATTCCAAATCGCTATTGGCCTGCACGGTGATGATGGAAAAGCTGTGTACCGGATAGCCCTCTTTGTTCCACTCGTCCCAGATACCGGCGAAGGTCAGCAGCTTTCCCTCGCGGGGTACGGCGCGGAAGGGTGTGCGCTTGAGGCCCGTTTTACGCCATTCGTAAAAGCCGTCGGCCAGCACCAGGCAGCGCCGCTGGCGAATGGGGATGCGGAAAGAGGGCTTGGCTTCAATGCCCTCGGCCCGGGCATTGATGAGGCTGCCCGTATTGCGGCCGCTGTTGGCCCAAAAAGGAATGAGCCCCCAGGTGATGTAGTCGAGATGGTAAGGCTCGCGATTGGCAACCACATAGGCGTGTTGCGTCGGCGCAATGTTGTAATTGGGCCTGATGTTCAGGTTGATTTCCACGAAGGGCAGCTCTTCGCGAATTTCCTGAGCCGGCAATGCCAATGAAAATCTTCCACACATGGGGTAAATATACAAAAAATCAAAGCAATTCCTCCACTTTTTCCAACATCCACTTTTTATCGGCCAGGTTTTGAGCGGCGAGCAGCTCCTCTTTCAGCTTACGCGCACCCGCCTTATCGCCCGGCGGCAGGTAAAACATCTTCCGCACAAAGCGCAACACTTTTTGATACTGCCGGCGTACATCCGAGGATATCTGCTTGTTGCGCCGCAGGTAAATGCCAAAGCTGTCTATGAGCGAGTCCAGCGCCATATCTTCCCCCAACTCGTAATACGTTTTCAGCAGCATCAGGCGATTGCCCAGCGCATAAAACAAATCGCTGTACTCCACCGAACGCAACTGGCGGATGACCTTGTCGTATTCCTTCCTGTAAAAATAGACCTTGGCCAGGTTGTAGGTCAGGGCATTCTCCCGCTCCGATTCGGGCAGACGCTCCGTATAGGTTTTGATGAAATCCTCCACCCAATCGGCTTCGCCCACGTGCAGGCCCACGGTAATGATGTTTTTGTAGTGGAAGGGGTCAAAAACGCCGTCTTTCTCCAAAATACCATAAGTCAAAGCACTGCGGTACAGCTTTAGCAACTCGCTAAAATACTGCATTTGCCCCTTGTTGATTTGGGCATAAATGCAGTAATTCATCAAATGGATGAAGAGCGTCTCCAGTTCCTGTATCGCAAAATCTTTATAGACTTCGTCCAGCATTTGCCGTAAGGCGACAAAAAAAGGCTCCCCTTCCGGGCCTTCTAACATGCGTGCAGCGAGGTAGTACGCCCGCACGAGGGTGTCCTCCAAAAAGGGGCTGCCTTCTAAATAGCTCAACATTTCCCGGGGCAGGTGAATCTCCGGTTTAAGGGCCTGCATCTGGGCATAGCCCAGCATTTCACAATAATTTTTCAACTTTTGTGAAAAGTAATAGCAATCTAAGGCGTAATCGGCATCTTCTAAGGCCTTCACCAGCGGTTTGCGCGGGTTCATCAACTCGCTGTGGCGGTATTCCTGCAGGGCGCGGCGCTGCTTGTAGAAGTGAAAAAGCGGCTGCCGGATTTTCGGGCGCTCATCCAGCGCCCGGCTCTCGCGCAGGATGGCCGTGAAGTGCTTGTGCAGAGAAACGCGATTCAGGCCCTCCAGTTTCCAATAGACGAAGGCCGCAGGCGAAGCCCGGAAAAATTCCAAAGCCAGAAAATCCTCTCCCAGCTTGCAGAGTTTAGACATCATGCGGCGCAGCGCCAGGTCGTCGAAAGGGCGTTGCGCCCCGTGCAAAGCCCGCCAGGCGGCCTGTTTGTCCCAGGCTTCCGCCAAATGCTCGCGGCAAAAATCGAACAAAACAATCAGCACAGACTGTTCGTTATACAAAGGCGAATGCAAAAATTTCCGAAACCTGACCAACAGATTGCTGTCAAAACTTCGTAACAAAATCAGGAGTTTAGGGCTTTTCATGCTTTCTCTTTGGTCATTCTATAGCATGGTTTGGCAATAAATCCGTATTTTGCAGGCACTTAGGGGAAGATGTAAGCACCAACAAAAGACAAATATAGCAAAAAAGAGGGACTAATTGGCTGAAAACCAAAGCTTTATAAAAAACCACCTCTTTTGCCAACAGGCGACAAATCGGCCTTTTTGTCCTTTCTTTGCCTTTCGGCAAATGGGAGTTTTGCAAGGTGAAAGGGTCTATGTATTTGAAAACACCGCGATATGAAGCTGCAACATCTACTCAGTTTTTTCCTGGCGCTCAGCCTCAGCGGGCTGCAAGCGCAAACGCAATGCACCGACGATTGCGTCTGGCCGGGCGACGCCAACAACGACGGCATTGCCAACGTCTTCGACCTGCTGCCCATAGGCGTAAACATAGGCGAACAGGGATATCCCCGCTTTGACGCCAGCTCGGAATGGGTGCCCCAGCAAGCCATTGATTGGGAGCAAACGTCCCCCGACGGCATCAATTACAAGCACTTCGACTCCGATGGCGACGGCTATATCACCCTCGCAGACATGAATGTGGTAAACGCCAACTACTCCGCCATCAACAACGGCAGCATCGTGCAGACTTCAGATGTCCCCCAGGACATGCCCACCTTCGCGCTCATCTTCGACACAGAAGAAATCAACTTCAATCCCGACAGCCCCGAAGACCTGGTCGTTACGGCCGGCCTCTATGTCGCAGAGCCCCTTCAACCTATTTACGACCTCCACGGCCTGGCCATGCAGCTTCAATATCCTCAGGATCTGGCCCTGCCTCACACCATCTCCTTTGCTCCCGCCACCTCTTCCTTCTTCGGCGAAGAAGGTGAGATCTATATGCAAGAAGAAGAAATCGCCCAGTACAACCGCATGGAAGTGGCCTTCACCCGCACCGACGGCACAGGGAAAACGGGCAACGGCCGCATCGCCGACATCGAGTTCATCGTCATCGGCGACATCATCGGCGGGCGTGCAGAGCAGGAAGTAGATTACTACGTACACATCAACGACCTCAAGCTCATAGACAAAAAGGGCAATTACATCCAGGTGGACATCCTCAACCCCAACCCGCATTTCACCATCATCAAAGAAAACACCACCGACACCAACAACCCCTCCACAACAAACTCCCTCAGCATCATCCCCAATCCGGCTACCGACCTGATTTGGATTGAGGGCCTTTCGGCAAATGCCGAATGGAGCTTGTACGACATGCAAGGCAGAAACATCCTGCACAACAGCCAAAACCAAATAGACGTGGCTGCCCTGCCCCGAGGGGTCTATCTGCTGCAAATCAAACACGAGGGCGGCACGGAAGTCCACAAAGTGGTCTTGCAATAAAAATAAAAAAAGGGGCGCCCGGCGCTCCTTTTTTGTTTACTTTTGTTGCTGATTTTAAAACACATAGACACTATCCTGTCATGAATCTGGAAGCCAAAGTCATGCAGGCCCTCAAGCAGGCCATGAAAGACAAAGACGAAGCCGCCAAGCGCGGGCTGCGAGCCATCAAAAACGCCATCCTGCTCTATAAAACCTCCGGCGAAGGCAGTGGTGAACTGGACGAAGCAGCCGAAATTAAACTGCTCCAAAAACTGGTCAAACAACGCCAGGACTCCCTCGACATCTACGAAAAGCAGGGACGCGAAGACCTCGCCCAAACCGAACGCGAAGAGCTGGAAGTCATCAACCGCTTCCTGCCCAAACAACTCAGCGAGGAAGAGCTCACCGAAAAGCTCAAGGCCATCATCCAACAAACCGGCGCCTCTTCCATGAAGGACATGGGCAAGGTCATGGGCCTGGCCACCAAAGAACTGGCCGGACAGGCCGACGGCAAAACCATCTCGCAAATCGTCCGAAAACTCCTGAGCTGAGGGCAGCGCTCCGGCGCTCCCTCTCACACTGCTTCCGCCATGCTGCTCATCAGCGCCCCACAAACCGGCCCCCGCCTGAGGTATGTGCTGGAGGCGCTGTTTTCCCACTTGACGAAAATCCCCTGGTGCCTTTTACCGGAGGATGCGGAGACAGCATCCCCCACAACAGGCCTCCTCATTTCTTACGGCTATGAGCCCCGACCGGAAGCCCTGCTCCACATACCCGCAGAAGGCCTGCTCTTCGAAACGGGCATCCGGAAAGAACGCCCACGCCCCGTTCTAAGCAATGATCCGGAGTTGCCCCTGCTCTTCCCCATACAGCCTCAAAGCCCGCGCAGCCTTTCCTTCGACCTCTTCTCCGCCGCCTTTTACATGCTCAGCCGCTACGAGGAATACCTGCCCTTTGAAGGCGACGCCCACGGAAGATTCCGCCTGCGGGATTCCATCTTTGCAGACAGCAAACCGGCGGGCATCTACCCCCGCAAGCCCCTGGTTGACCTCTGGCTGGAACACTTTCTCGAGCGCCTGCAACAGGAAGCGCAAAAGCAAGCCTCCGGCACTGCGCTCCCCGATTTCAGACAGGCGCGGCCGGCTTTTCGCTTCAGGCCCTCCTACGACTTAGACCTCCCCTGGATGCTGGTACACAAACGCCCCTTGCAGGCGCTGGGAGGCGCCCTGCGCGATTTGTTGCGGCAAGGACCGGGGAGCCTGCTCCGACGGTATCGCATTTGGCGAAAGCCGGAAAACGACCCCGCCTTTACCTTCCCCTTCCTCGAAAAACTGCATGAAAAATACGGCCTGCAAGCCCTCTACTTCGCACCCACAGGCCCTTATGGCCGCTACGACAAAGCGCCCTCCCACCGGCATCCCGCCTACCGCCGGCTCCTGCGCGAACTCGACCGCCAGGGCGAAGTCGGCCTGCACCCCTCCTACCACAGCAGCGAAAAACCCGAACTGCTGCTGCGCGAAAAACAACGCCTCGAAAAAATCCTCAACCGCCCCCTTACCGCCAGCCGGCAACACTTCCTGCGCTTCCGCTTCCCGCAAACGCCCCGGGCACTCACAGCAGCAGGCATCACCCGCGACTACAGCCTCGGCTTCGCCGAAGCGCCCGGCTTTCGCAGCGGCACCTGCCACGCTTACCCCTGGTACGACTTGGAAAAAGAAGAGAAAACAGAACTCATGCTACACCCCCTTCCCCTCATGGATGTAAGCCTCTTCCAATACCTGAAGCTCCCCCCAAAAAAAGCCGCCTCTCTGAGCAACAGCCTGATGGAAGAGACCCGGAAGTACGGAGGGGAGTTTGTATCGTTGTGGCACAACAATACATTGGCGAGTGCCGGGAAGCGGGAGTTTTATGAACAATGGGTTGTGAGGCCGGCTCGGGGATCCTCCTTCGTCGGCTCCCCGATCCTTTAGTTGGCTACACATCCACATTCGCATACTTAGCATTGGCTTCGATGAATGCGCGACGCGGGGGCACTTCATCGCCCATGAGCATGGAGAAGACGCGGTCGGCCTCCATGGCGTCTTCTATGGTTACCTGCTTG
>JALVES010000034.1 GCA_027030635.1 Saprospiraceae bacterium
TCCAAGCATTTTGATCTCATCGTACTCGGTGGCGGTTCCGGCGGTCTTGAAGCCGCTCTTCATGCCGCGCAGTTGGGGCTTTCCACGGCTTTGGTCAGCAATACAAAGATAGGTGGTCGGGCCACCTGGGGGAGTTTGTTGCCCTCTAAGGTTTGGCTGGCGGCGGCCGGGGAGGCCGATCATTTGGCGAAAGCCAAAGATTTCGGATTTAAGGGCGAGTTGCCCGCTTTTAATTTGGAGCATTTGCGCGAAAGCGTGATGGCCATGAGTCAGGCGGCTTCGGAGCGCTATTTGGCCGAACTTGGCCGTGTGGGTGTGCAGCTCTATTTTGGGCAAGGCGTGTTGTTGTCTGGCAGGCGCGTTTCCGTGCGTGTGGAGGGGGAGGAGACCTGCAGCCTTTCGGCAAATAATATCCTCATCGCTACCGGCTCCGGCCCGCGCTTTTTGCCGGAGCTGAAGCCCAATAAGGACCACATCATTGCCCCGCGTCTCTCGCCGGCTTTGCCGAAGCTGCCCGAATCCCTCATCATGGCCGGCGGCGGCGTTACGGGCTCGGAATACGCCTATGCCTTTGCGGCTCTCGGGACGAAGGTAACCATTCTGCAAAGCAACGAACAGCTCTTGCCCCGTGTGGACGAAGAAGTCAGCCGGGCTTTTGAAACTTATCTCAGGGAGCATTACGGCATGGAAATCCACAAGGGCGCAGCCGTGAAGAGCATGAAGCAGGAGGGCAATCGGGTGCTCGTCGAGACGGCAGCGGGCCGGACTTACGAGGCCGAATACGGCTTCATCGCCATAGGTCGCAAGCCCGACCTCGGCTTTGCAGCAGCATTGCCCGAAGGCGAGGCGCCTGCCACCGACGAAAGCGGAGCCATCATCACCGATACCTATGGACGCACGAACCTGGAGGGCGTCTATGCCATAGGCGACGTTACGGGCGCACCCATGATGGCTAACCGCGCCATGCAGCAGGCCCGCGTGGCCGTACACCACATCGTCGAAGGCGAGCAAAGCCTCGTCTTGCCCGGGCATTACATCGAAGCCGCCTACACCCACCCGCCCGTGGGACAAATCGGCGACATGACGCCTTCGGACGATGCCGAAATCCTCACGCGCCGCTACGACCGCCTGCTCAAGGCATACCTCCAGCGCGAAACCGAAGGCCTCGTCAAACTAAAGGTAGATAAGCGCCGCGGCCTGATCCTCGGAGCCGCAGCCTTTGGGTCTCATGCCACAGATGTGCTGGGCATCGTGCAAGTCGCTATGAATCAAGACGTGAAGTACCGCGATTTGCACCGCATGCCACTGGCGCATCCCTCTTATTCAGAGATCTTGACAGTTTTGTAATTTTGTAGTCCGCAGTTTCGCACAGTCGTGCGAAGCTGCGGCGCAAAAATGCTGCCATGAGAGCAGGCTTCTCTGTGCCCTACAAACAACGACCATGAAATACCTTCCCATCTTTATCCTGCTCCTTTTCACAACGCTCTCCTGCCAAAACCAGGCCCCCGCCACCGAACAGGAACAAACCGCCTCTCCCCTCGAACAAGCCTACCGACAAACCCTGGCCGTACACGACGAAATCATGCCCGGCCTGGCCGAATTGGAGCGCCTGCAACGCCAATTAAAAACCCGCCTCGACAGCCTCTCCGATGAAGCACAAAAAGCCAAATACCGGGCAGCCATAGATTCCCTCGAAGCCGCCTACGATGGCATGATGGACTGGATGGCCAATTTCCGCCCCATAGAATCCCTCCAAAAAGAAGGCATGAGCGAAGAACAAATGATGGAGTTTTACAAAAAACAGGAAAAAGAAATCCGCGAAGTCGGCAGGCGCATGGAGGCGGCGAAGGAGATGGGAGAGGAGCTGTGATGAACGTGACGAACGTGACGAACGTAACGAACGTGATGAACGTAATGAACTCCGATCCCCGAGCTGAACGGAGTGTTAACGGAGAGAAGATCGGGGAGCGGGTCGCATAACGAACGTAACACCAATCATGCTTGAATACGGGGCTAATAGGTTGAGCCCAAATTAAAAATCGTTGATCGGTGCCTGCCTGCTGCCGAGCACCGGCAGGCAGGTTCGATATTCAAAAGGGGCTAATAGGGACGTAATAGAACGCGGATGACGCGGATGACGCGGGTTTCCGCGGGTTTTTTAGGCAGGTTTAACTTGATGGTCCGTTTTATGAGGCGGGCTTGGGTCGCCCCCCACGCGATGCGAAGCGAGCGTAAAACCACATTAGAACGCTTGCGTTCCACATTAGGCGCGTTAGCGCCCACATTAGAGCCGCAGGCTCCACATTAGGCGCGCAGCGCCTTACTCACACCCCGCCGGCGCCCGCCCCGTCAAATAAACCTTCACCACTCCTCCCGGCTTTACCCGCGTATTGGCGGGCGGGTCCTGCTTCCAGACGACGGCCGTTTCGGGCTCGGAGACGGAGGGGTCTTCGATGGCTTCGCCGAGGGTGAGGTTGGCGGCGCTGAGCATGAATTTGGCTTCGCTGAGGGTGGTGCAGATGAGGTCGGGGGTGTTTACGAAATCGGCTGTGCGGCGGGTTACCACGGCATAGACGGTGCTGCCTTTGGGGATTTTGATTTGCTTTTTCTTCAGGTCGTTTTCGGTAATTTTCTGACCCTGGTAGAAGAGGTGGAGGATGGTGTTTTCGGCATATTGGGGGTGATAAACCCTTTCTTTGACTTCCAATTTGAGGTGGCGGTGGGCCAGCTTGCGTTTGTATTGCTCGAAATCGTAGGAGCCTGTGAGAGAGGGCAAGACCGTTTCATCCGGATTGCTGCGGCTGATGCGGACGTAGATCTTGCGGTTGCGCTTGACGCGGGAGGCCGGCTCGGGCTCCTGCTCGAGGACGATGCCGCCCGGCTGGTTTTCCACCCAAATGGAATCGCGGACGACCAGCTCCATGTAATTGTCTGCGGCAGCTTCCCGTGCTTCGTCTAAGCTGAGGCCGGCGAAGTCGGGCACGGGATAGCTCTCGCCGTGGCGGGTATAGCAGTGCAGCCAGCGGGAGGTGAGGAAGAGCAGCAGCAGGGCTGTGCCCGCCATCAGGCCGAGGTTTTTGAGGAAGAGGGGGCTGGAGAGAAAGGCTCGGAGCTCGCGTCCCAGCCAAATGAGTTTGGCTTTTATTTTTTCTAAGAGTTCCTGCAGTTTTTCGCGGTAATCCTTGTGCTTGGGTTGATCTTCCATAAGTGTTGAGCTATTTAAAAGGTCTGGCAGGGCCGTCCAGGCCCACGCGGATTTATACGGTTTTGGCAGTTTTGCGCCGGAATCCGAATTGGATCAGCTTGTCAATAAAATCAAACGGCTTCATGCCCTCAATGGCCGCCTGGTGATAGATGCAGGTGGCCGGCGTCATGCCCGGCAGGGAGTTGACTTCTATGATGACGGTTTCGGCCCGCTTGTCGGGATAAATGCGCACGAAGGCGTCAATGCGGGCATAACCTTCGATGCCGAGCAGGCGGGCAGCTCGTTCCAGGGTGTCTTTTACCTGGCGGGCGATGTGCTCGTAATCTGCCGGATTGTCGGCAAAGCGGGCGGGGGTGATGTTTTGCCCCTCGCCGGCGAGGAATTTCTCTTCGAGGCTGAGCACTTCTCCCGAGACCAGGGCCTCGGAAGGCTCGAAGACCTGGTATTGCAGTTGGCCTTCTTCGTCGTAATACGTCATCAGCCCGCAGGTGATTTCCATGAATTTTTCGGCTCCGGCAGCCTGGATGAGTTCTTCGATCAGCAGTTGGTCTTTGGCGGGGAATTCGTCCTGGGGCTTCAGCCCCAGAGTCTTTCGCTCGGCCTCGCACTTTTCGCCTTCTTCGCGGAAGAAGAGCCGCAGGTAGGCTTCGAGTTGCTGCTCGTTGCGAATGATCATCACGGCCGAGCTGCAGCCGTCGTCCACCGGCTTGAGCACGAAGGGAAAGGCAAAGGGCGCCTGCCCGGGAGCGAGCAGCATTTGCCGAAAGGCTAAAGGATTCTTTACGTATTCTGCCCTGCTCAACAATTGTTGGCGGGTAACGGGAAAGCCCGCTTCGCGCAGTCGCTGCAGGGTGGCGTATTTGTCTATGGTCAGGGCTGCTGTGGAGGGGGGGGAGCCGTTGTAGGGCAGGCCGAGGCGTTCCAATTGTTGTTGCACCTCGCCGTCTTCGCCCGGGCGGCCGTGCAGGGCGATGAAGACGCCATCCACTTTTTGGGCCAGCTCCTCGTAGCTGATTTCGACCGGCTCAAAGACGTTTTCGGGGTCTGCGTACTTGCGGGTGATTTCGTTGAATTCGCTGCGTATTTTGAGCAGGACCTCCGGGCTCTTGGGCTGCAAAACGGCTTGGCGGATGTCGTCGGCATTGTCCTTGAGCAGCAGGCGAATGGGCAGGATGAACAGGCGGTGATGCCCGGCTTCGCCGGCGAGGAATACGGGAATGGGCTCGTACTTGTCGGAGCTGGCGAGCTTCTCGAAGATGTTGCGCCCGCTCTCGACCGAAATGTGCCGCTCGAAGGAGTAGCCGCCGAGGAGCACGGCGATTTTGGTCTTTTGCGCTTCGCCCGAGGCCTTTTGGCGCAGCAGCTCTTCGAGGCGCTCGATCTGCTCGTCGAAGAGGGGGCGCAGCAGGCGTTCGTGGCGCCGCTCGCGCAGGGAGATGGCAATGATATAGGTCAGGAAGCGCGAGGGTGTAAGCCCGATTTCCGCCGCCTGGTGGAAGAAAAAAGAGGAGGGCAGCATGCCCGAAGTGGTATTGGGGTCGTTGAGATAAATGCGGCCGTCTTCGCCGAGGAAGCCGTCAATGCGGGCGTAAGCGCCAAAGCCGAGGTAGTCGAAGAGGCGTTCGCATTCCCTGCGCAGCGCTTCGATTTGGCCTTCCGGCAAATGGATGGGCGTTTCCTTGCGCGAGAGCCCGGGCAGGTACTTGGAGCGGTAGTCGTACAGGGCATCCATCTTGATGATCTCCGTGGGTGGCAGCGCACGGGCCCGGCCGTCTTCCTCTCTGCGCAGGACGATGCAGGAAAATTCGCGGCCCTCGATGAAGCTTTCGAGTATAACGCTTTGCTCTAACCAATAGCTCTCCAGCGTAACTCCGGCGGTGCGGCCATCGGCAAAGAGGGCGTTGAGTTTTTCCAGCAACTCCTCAGGCGTGAAGACGGTTTCGCCCTGCAGCAGCATGGGAAAGCCCGGCCCTTCGCGCAGGTCGCTGAGTTGGCGGAGGTGTTGGATGCGCTGCCATTCTTCCAAGGCCAGCCACTCCTCTGCCGGCAAATGGTATTTGAAAAAGGCCTTGTCTATGGCTTTCGCCAAATCCCGTTCATCATAGCCTTTCGGCAAAATGCTGACGCCGATGGAAGACCCCTGGTTGGCGGGCCGGACGACGATGCGCCCGGGGGCAAAACTTTTGGCCTTGCGGTAAATCTCTGCGGCTGTGCATTGGCCGGAAAACCACTCGTCTCGCTTCACTTCCA
>JALVES010000035.1 GCA_027030635.1 Saprospiraceae bacterium
ATCTGAAATCGAAAACCGAATGGCAGAAATAGCCATAGAAAGCTCCGAACTCTATTTCTGTGAGCAGTATCTGGAGTTTTTCCCCCAGGGCGCTCACAGCAAAGAGGTGAAGGAATTGTATGTAGCCCGCGGCGGCGGGGAGCAGTAAGCCGGTCGGCTCGGAGATCGGAATATATGTTCGCTATGTCCGTAATGCGTCACGTCCGTCACGCGTCACGTCCGTCACGATTGTCACGTTCATCACGTTCGTCACGTTAAACCAACAATCAATAAAACCATGCTAAAGAAAATACTCCTCCGGGCCATTGCCGTTTTGGCCATACTGATTACGCTGGCCTCCATTTTTGTGCCGGCTTACATGCACGAGAAGCGGTGCGGCGTACACATTCCGCCGCCTTATCAGGCTTCGGCGGAGGCTCAGGCGCTTTACGGGCGTTTGGACTTTCCTGCCGATTTGCATTGCGATGCCCTTTTGTGGGCCGGCAATTTGCTCAAGCGGCATGATTACGGGCATGTGGACATACCCCGCATGTTGGAAGCCCGTATGGGCCTGCAGGTTTTCAGCATGGTGAACAAGGTGCCGGCAGGGCTCAACTTCAAGAGCAATACGGGAGATTCGGATCAGTTGGTCAAGCTCTTTATGGTAGAGCATCCTTTGAAGCCGCGTACCTGGTTTAGCCCTGCCGGGCGCGTTTTGGCACAGAGCCGTAGCTTGCATCGCTTTGCGCAAAAATCGGAGGGTAAGTTTCGCCTCATTCTTTCCCGCGAAGATCTGTCGGATTATCTGCAAGACCGGGCAAATGGCCAGGAAATTACGGCGGGCTTGCTTGCCATTGAAGGGGCACAGGCTTTGGAGGGGAAGATTGAGCATTTGCAACGCTTTTACGATGCGGGCGTGCGCATGATTGGCCTGACGCACTTTTTCGACAACAGGCTGGGGGGCTCGGCCCATGGCGCAGAGCGCGGCGGCCTGACGGATTTTGGCCGCGAGGTGGTTCAGGCCATGGAGGAAAAGCATATCATTGTTGACCTGGCGCATGCTTCTCCGGCCCTGGTCTCGGATGTGTTGGACATCGCGACTCGCCCTGTGGTGGTCTCTCATGCCGGCGTAAAGGGCACCTGCGACAACCAGCGCAACCTCTCTGATGAGCAGTTGCTGCGCATAGCCGAAAACGGCGGCCTCGTGGGCATTGCCATGTTTGAAGTAGCTGATTGCGGTAAGGATTATACAGCTACGGCCAAAGCCATTCGCCATGCCGTGGATGTGATGGGCCCGGAGCACGTGGCCCTCGGCTCCGATTTTGATGGCGCCATAAGCTGCCATACAGATGTAACGGGCTTTCCCCTGCTGACAGAGGCTCTGCTCGCAGAGGGATTTAGCGAAAGCGAAATCCAGGCGATTATGGGCGGCAATGTGCGCGACTTCCTGTTGCGGACGCTTTAGAGAGGGGAGTTTCGTACCTTTGCGGTAAACTCAGGAAAATGCAATTATTGGTTACCGGAGCCGATGGCCTTCTCGGCAGCAACATCGTGCGCGTGGCTTTGGAAAAAGGTTATAAAGTGCGCGTTTTCGTCTTGCCTGACTCTCCATCGAGGACTTTGGACGGCCTGCCCATAGAGCGCGTGGAGGGGAATCTCTTAAACAAAGAGGAGGTACACCGGGCTGTGAAGGGCTGCGATTACGTCATCCATGCGGCGGCGAATACCAACGTTTGGCCTTCGCGTGGCGAGATTTACTGGAAAGTCAACTACGAGGGCACGCGCCATGTGGCTGAGGCCTGCGAGGCAGAAGGCGTCAAGCGCCTCGTGGTGATTGGTTCTGCGGCTTCTTTTCCCTGCGGCACCAAAGAGCACCCGGCCGATGAGTCGGTGCCCATGGCCGATACCGGTTATGGCTTGGATTACATCGCTTCCAAGCGCAAGGCTCAGGAATACATTTTGCAGCGGGTTCGGGAGGCCGGCTTGCCGGCGCTGATCGTTTGCCCGACCTTTATGTTTGGCCCCTATGATTCGAAGCCCAGCGGTGGCGCTATGATTGTCGGTGTCGTGAAGCGCCAGGCACCGGGTTATCCCGTTTCCGGGGGCAAGAATTTTGTGCATGCCCGCGACGTGGCCGTTGCTGCCGTAAATGGCCTGACGAAAGGCCGCATAGGTGAAATTTATATTGCCGGCAATGAAAACCTCAGCTATAAAGAGGTCTTTGAGAAAATGGGAAACATCGCGGGCGTGAAACCTCCGGCCTTGCCCATGCCCTCCTTTGTGCTTTTGGCGGTAGGGCGTCTGGGGTCTTTTTTCGGCAGGCTGTTTGGCTTTCAGCCGAAGATTACCCTGCCCATGGCGCGGGTCGCCTGCGATGGTCAGTATTTTTCTGCCGAGAAGGCCCGGCGCGAACTGGACATGCCCGCTACGCCCATTGAGGAGGCCATCGAAGAGGCCATTGAGTGGATGAAGGAGGAGGGCATGTTGTAACTTTAAGCCTGCTTATGAAGAGCAAGATCATCAACGACCCTGTTCATGGGTTCATCTCTTTGCCCCAGGGTATTTTGCTGGACATCATAGAACATCCTTACTTCCAGCGTTTGCGTCGCATTGCCCAGGTGAGTTTGACGCATTACGTATATCCCGGTGCGATACACACCCGCTTTCACCATGCTTTGGGGGCTATGCATCTCATGGATCAGGCTTTGAGTTCTTTGCGTGCAAAAGGCGTTGACATCAGTGATGAAGAGTCTTTGGCGGCCAGACAGGCCATTTTGCTGCACGACATCGGGCACGGGCCTTTTTCTCATACTTTGGAGAACAGCCTCATAGGCGTCTCTCATGAGCAGTTGTCCATTTTCTTCATGGAAAAGCTCAATGAGGAGTTTGGCGGCGCTTTAGACCTGGCCATCCGCATTTTTAAGAATGAATATCCGCGCCCTTTTTTGCACGAGCTCATCTCCGGCCAGTTAGACATGGATCGCATGGACTATCTCAGCCGCGACAGTTACTTCACGGGGGTGTATGAGGGCGTCATAGGCTATGATCGCCTCATCAAAATGCTGGATGTGCGCGAGGATGAACTGGTGGTGGAAGAAAAGGGCATTTACTCCATTGAGAAATTTCTCATGGCCCGCCGTCTGATGTATTGGCAGGTGTATTTGCACAAGACCGTTTTGGCGTCGGAATTGATGCTCATACGCGTCTTGCAGCGTGCCGGAGCCCTGGGCAGGGCCGGAGCTTTGAAGAGCCATCCGGGGGCCTTGTCTGTATTTCTCGAAAGAGAAATTACGGCAAAAGATTTTGAAGAAAACCGCGATGAGTGGTTAGAAGCCTTCTCGCGCTTAGATGATGTGGACGTCTTGTATGCCCTCAAGCAGTTTGCCCGGGAAGAGGATTTCCTGCTCTCCTTTTTGTCTTCCGGCATTCTCAGTCGCAGGCTTTTTAAGTTGGTCTTTTCACAAGAACCCTTTGGCGAAGAAGAGATAGGCCGGCAGGTCAGGCAAGTGGCCAATCGGTACCATTTGACGGAAGAGCAGGCAGCAGAGCTGGTCTTTTCAGGCGTCGAAAGCAATGAAGAGTACAACATCAAGGCCGGAGAGATCAAAGTTTTGTTTAAATCCGGAGAGATTTTGCCTTTTTCTGAAAGTTTGGGCTATGAAATACAGCCCAAATTGATAAAGAAGTATTACCTTTGCTTCCCGAAAGGATAGCAAAATGCCTTTTCCCACACACTACTACCTACACCCCCCTTTTTGTTAGAAGTAGTTTGTTCACTTTTAAACAGTTTGTCTTATGACGAAATCTACCATTCTTTTTACGGCCCTCTTTGTGTTTAGCGCCGTAAGCCTGTTTGCTCAGCCGGGCGTTACCACGCCGTCCAATGGGGAACCGGGGAAGTGTTATGCCAAGTGTCTCATACCCGATGAATATGAGACCGTTACCGAAAAGGTAGAGGTTGCACCTGCCGGCGTTCGCTATGAAATTGTTCCGGCAAAGTTTAAGACCGTTACCGAGCAGGTCGTTGCCACCGAAGGTGCAAAAGCTTTGGAAACGACTCCTGTAGAGTATGAGACCGTTACCGAGCAGGTTGTCGTTAAACCCGAGACCAAAAAATACACCTATGTGCCGGCAACTTATGAAACGGTTACGGAAAAGGTGATGGTGAAGCCGGAGTCCAAAAAGTACGTTTATGTACCGGCCGTTTACGAAACCGTTACCGAAAAAGTCATGGTGAAGCCGGAAACCAAGCGCCTGATTCCCGTTCCCGCCAAGTACGAGACGGTTACCGAGCAGTATGTAGTACGTGAGGCTTATACCAAGATTGAAATTCTGGAGCCTCAGTACAAAACTGTGGAAGAAAAGGTCATGACTCAGCCCGCCACCACCCGCTGGGTGAAGCGCACTGCTGATGAAAACTGCCTCTCTGCCGACCCCAACGATTGCCTCGTCTGGTGTCTGGTGGAAGTCCCCGCCACCTACAAAGTGGTGAAGAAGAAAGTAAACATCGGTTGCGATGGCTCCGGAGTGGCCAATTCCGGCTGCATCAAAGAGGTACAGGTGCCGGCTAAAATGGGTACGCGTACCAAGAAAGTCGTCAAGACGCCTGCCACTTACAAGGAAGAAATCATTCCCGCCGAGTACAAGACCATCACCAAGAAGGTCATCAAGACGCCGGCTACTTACAAGGAAGAAATCATTCCTGCCGAGTACAAGACCATCACCAAGAAAGTCATCAAGACGCCGGCTAAAGTGGTAGAGGAAGTCATCCCCGCTCAGTACAAAACCATTACCAAGAAAGTGGTTAAATCGGCTCCCGCTACGCAGGAGAAAGCCGTAGCTGTAGAGTACACCACCATTACGCGCGAAGTGGTTGAGACGCCTGCCCAGGTGAAGGAAGTGCCCGTGCCGGCTAAATACGAAACCGTAACGACCCGTCGCCTCGTCAAAAAAGGCGGTTTCACCGAGTGGCGCGAAGTGCTGTGTGCCAACAAGATCAGCAGCTACACCATCCGCCAGATTCAGACGGCGCTCAAAGAGCGTGGCTATGATCCCGGCCCCATTGACAACATCATGGGCTCGCGCACCAAAGCCGCTCTCGTGAAATTCCAAAGAGACAACGGCCTGCCCGTAGGCCAGCTCGATTTGGAAACCCTGCGAGCGCTGGGTGTGCAGTATTGATTCTTTTTTGCCTTTCGGCAAATGCTCAAGGGGCCCTTTCGGCAAAGCTCAAGGGGGCCCCTTTCGGCAAATGCTCAAGGGGCCCTTTCGGCAAAGCTCAAGGGGGCCCCTTTCGGCAAAGCTCAAGGGGGCCCCTTTCGGCAAATGCTCAAGGGGCCCTTTCGGCAAATGCTCAAGGGGGCCCCTTTCGGCAAATGCTCAAGGGAGCCCTTTCGGCAAATGCTCAAGGGGCCCTTTCGGCAAAGTTCAAGGGAGCCCCTTTCGGCAAATGAAAAAAT
>JALVES010000036.1 GCA_027030635.1 Saprospiraceae bacterium
AAAAATCGTATCTTTGCAAAACTTTGGAGGGCCGGAAGAAGTTATGAATGCGGGTTTGCCGGAAATCTCCCGAACTGAAAATTTTGCGAACGCATGTACGACAAGAATCCCACATTGGAGCCTTTGGAGCGCCGCATAGACGAAACGCGGCAGGGAGAAGTCTATCTCAAAGACGGAGAACAGACCGGTGGGAAATTTTTCTACATCGAAAGCTATGGCTGTCAGATGAATTTCAGCGACAGCGAGATCGTAGCATCCGTCCTGGCCGGGGAGGGGTATGCGCCTACACGGGATTTGGCGAAAGCCGAATTGATCTTCATCAACACCTGCTCCATTCGCGAAAAGGCGGAGGAGACGGTGCGCAAGCGCCTGAGGATTTTTGATAAAGTGAAGCAGCAGCGGCCCGGCGTGCTTGTGGGCGTCTTGGGCTGCATGGCTGAGCGGCTGAAAAAGAAATTTCTCGAAGAGGAAAAACTCGTGGACATCGTGGTCGGCCCCGATGCTTATCGCGACTTGCCCAAGTTGGTGGCACAGGCAGCCGAAGGGCATCGCGCCATCAACGTCTTTCTCTCACGGGAGGAAACCTATGCCGACATCAGCCCCCTGCGCCTGGACCAAAACGGAGTCTCGGCCTTCATCTCCATCATGCGCGGCTGCGACAACATGTGTTCTTTCTGCGTGGTGCCCTTTACGCGGGGGCGCGAGCGCTCGCGCGACCCCTTCACCGTGGTGGCCGAAGCGGCAGACCTCTTTGAGCGCGGCTATCGCGAAGTAACCCTGCTGGGGCAAAATGTGGACTCCTTCCGCTGGCAAAATCCCGAGACGGGGGAGGTGGTCAACTTCGCCCGCCTGCTGGCTATGGTGGCGGAGGTGCATCCGGATTTGCGCGTGCGCTTTTCGACTTCGCATCCCAAAGACATGACGGATGAGGTGCTCGAGACCATGGCGAAGTACGAAAACATCTGCAAGTACATCCATCTGCCCGTGCAGTCGGGCAACAGCCGCATCCTCAAACTGATGAATCGCACCTACGACCGCGAATGGTATATGCAACGAATCGAGGCCATACGCCGCATCGTGCCGGATTGCGCCATCTCTACCGACATCATCTGCGGCTTTTGTACGGAAACGGAAGAAGAACACCGCGACACCCTCAGCATCATGCGTTGGGCAAACTTTAGCATGGCCTATATGTTCTATTATTCAGAGCGGCCGGGTACTTTGGCTGCCCGAAAATTAGAAGACGATGTGCCGCTCGAAGTCAAAAAGCGCCGCCTGCAGGAAGTCATTGCCCTGCAAAATGAGATTTCTCTGGCGCACAACCAGGCTGAAATCGGCAAAGTCTTCAAGGTGCTCATCGAAGGAAACTCCAAACGCTCGGATGCCGAGTTTAAAGGCCGGAATTCTCAAAACAAGATGATCGTCTTCCCCAAGGCACCGGGCTTTCAAACGGGCGACTACGTGCAGGTGAAAGTCCATGAAGCAAGCAGCGCCACGTTGAGAGGTGAGATCATTTCCTGAGCCGAAACACAATATGAACGAACTCCAAACCATAAAAAGACGATTCGGCATTGTAGGGCATTCGCCTCTGTTGGATCGTGCCCTTAGCCGTGCCGTGCGTGTGGCTCCTACAGATCTGACCGTCTTGATCATAGGCGAAAGCGGCGTAGGCAAGGAGGCTTTTTCCAAAATCATACATGCCCTCAGCCCCCGCAAACACAACCCCTTTATCGCCGTCAACTGCGGGGCCATACCGGAGGGTACCATCAACTCGGAGCTCTTCGGGCACGAAAAGGGCGCTTTTACCGGAGCAACCCACGAGCGCAAAGGCTATTTCGAAACGGTGGACGGCGGCACCATCTTCCTCGACGAAATCGGGGAAATGCCTCTCGATACGCAGACCTACCTGCTGCGCGTGCTGGAGTCGGGCGAGTTTATGCGCGTGGGGTCGTCGAAGGTGCTTAAAACCAATGTGCGCGTCATCGCAGCCACCAATGTGGACCTGGAAGAGCGCGTGGCAGAAGGGAAATTCCGCGAAGACCTCTACTACCGCCTCAGCACCGTGCCTATCGAAGTGCCGCCCCTGCGCGAGCGCAAGGAAGACATTCTGCTGCTGTTTCGGAAGTTCGCCCTGGATTTTGCCAACAAGTATCACATGGAGCCCATCCGCCTGACGGAGGATGCGGCCAATTTGCTGCTTTCCTACCACTGGCCCGGCAATGTGCGGGAGCTGAAAAATGTGGTCGGACAACTGTCCGTCCTTGCTGAAGAGCGGGATATCAATGCCGAGCAGGTACTCAGCATCATGCCCAAATTGCGTCAGGGAAGATTGCCGGTTTCGGCTTCCCCCCTGAGCCTGAGCGGAACGGGAAGAGATGATTTTTCCGAAAGGGAAATCCTCTACAAACTGCTCTTCGAGATGAAGCACGACCTCAATGAACTCAAACGCATGTTGCTCGAAATGGTGCAGCTCAACAAATTGCAACTGCCCCCCGGCCTGGCTGCCGAACTGGGCATCTCCGGCGAGCAAATGATGGGCGCAGATGCACACGGCATATCCGTGCGCGACCCCCATGCGGCAGACATCCCCGTAGTGTCCGCATCCGGCTCACCCATCATCGTGCATGCTCCGGAAGAAGCCAGGGAAGCCGAAGTCAGGGAAATGGAGGAACAGACCCTTTCCCTGGAAAACATGGAGCGCGAACTCATTCAAAAAGCCCTGAAAAAACATCGCGGCCGCCGCAGGGATGCAGCCCGCGAACTGGGCATCTCCGAGCGCACCCTCTACCGCAAAATCAAACAATACGAGTTGGAATAGGCCAAACCCTTCCCGCCCATGCAGAAAAAACAAGCCTCGGAACTTCACCGCCTGACTCCCGAAGCCTTTAAACAACAGCCCAAAACGCCCATCGTACTCGTGCTGGATAACATCCGATCCGGCCTCAACACGGGCTCGGCTTTTCGCACGGCCGATGCCTTTGCCCTGCAGGAAATTTACCTCTGCGGCATCACTGCCCAACCCCCGCATCGCGAAATTCTCAAAACAGCCATCGGCGCTACCGAGAGCGTCAAATGGTCTTATTTTGCCCGTACAGAAGAGGCCATAGATGCCTTGCGGCAAAAAAAATATGCAGTCTGGGCCGTAGAGCAAGCCAAAAATTCCGTACTTTTACAAGACTTTCAACCGCCTGCAGAGCAGCCCCTCGCTCTGATCTTTGGCAATGAAGTACAGGGCGTGAGCGAGTCCGTCATGCAACTCGTGGATGGCGCCATCGAAATACCACAGTACGGCACCAAGCATTCGCTCAATGTGTCGGTATGCCTCGGCATAGTCGTGTGGGATGTATTCACTAAAAGGAGCGATTCGTCGCCCGTCTAAAATTGAATAGCTATGATCGGTAAACTCATTAAATGGGGACTCATCCTCGTCGTGGGGATTCTCATCTACAACTATTTTTTCGGCACGCCCGAAGAAAAAGAAACCTCCAAAAAAATCTTCAGCGAAACCAAAGAACTGGTCTCCTCCGTAACCAACCTGCTCAAATCCGAAAAAGAAAAATTCGATGCCGGCAAGTACGACCAGGCCCTGGACAAAATCGGCAGCATCTATGACAAACTCAAAGACGTGGCCTCAAACCTCAATCCCGAAGACCTGGATCGCCTCAAAGAACTGGAACAACAACGCGAAGAGCTGCAAAAACTGGTGGACGATATGTCTCAACAAGACAGCACCACAAAAGAAGAGACCGCTAAGGTGCAAAACGAACTGGAGGAGCTTTTGAAAGAAACCCGGGATTTGCTCTCCAACGTCAACAAATAGTCGGCTATAGGCTTTTGTTTCCCTTTTATGTGCGACCTTTGGGCCGTACTTTTTAACCGCTTTTCGGGCTATGGCCAATTGGTTTATCAGGCAGGCACGGGTTGTTGACCCCCGTTCAAACTACCACGGGCAGGTGGTGGACTTACTCCTCCGCGATGGCATCATCGAAGACATAGGCACTTTGAAGCCTCCGCCCGATGCTCAACTCATCGAGGGCCAATCTCTTTGCGTCTCCCCGGGCTGGATGGATGTGGGCGCCCAATGCGGCGACCCGGGCTTTGAGTGGCGCGAAGATATCGAAAGCCTTGCCCGCGCTGCTGCTGCCGGAGGCTATACCGCCGTAGCCGTTTTGCCCAACACCAAACCCTGTCTGCATTCCAAGGCAGAGATCATGTACGTGCGCGATAAGGCCGCAAACTGCGCTGTGGAGGTGCTGCCCTTTGGCGCCGTCTCTCTGGATGCTGAAGGCAGGGACATCACCGAGTTTATAGATATGCACCACGCCGGGGCTGTGGGCTTCACCGATGGCAGTCATGCCATTCAGCACAGCGGCTTGATGCGCCTGGCGCTCTTGTACGTGAAGGCCTTTGACGGCCTGATTCTCAACCGCCCCTTCGACCGCTCTTTGGCGCCCGATGGCCAGATTCACGAGAGCGCTTTAAGCGCTGCCCTGGGCCTTCCCGGCATCCCGCCCCTTGCCGAGGAACTCATGTTGCAGCGCGACCTCTACCTGGCCGACTACACCGGCAGCCGCCTGCACATCAGCGATCTGAGCACGGCGGGCGGCGTTGAGCTGGTGCGCAGAGCCAAGGCCCGCGGCTTGCGCGTAACGGCTTCGGTAACGGCCATGCACCTCTGCTTTTCGGAAGAGGCCGTCAGCGAGTTTGACCCCCTCTTCAAGCTGTCGCCGCCCCTGCGTTCCGAAGAGGATCGCCAGGCCCTCATCGCGGGTGTCTTGGATGGCACCATTGACTTCATCTCCTCCCAACACACCCCCCTCGAAGAAGAGGCCAAAAAGCGCGCTTTCTCAGAAGCCGCTTTTGGCGTGGCGGGCATCGAGACGACTTTTGCAGTCTTGAATACCTGTTTGTCTTTTGGCCTTTCGGCAAATAAGACAGCTGAGCCTTTTGGCCTTTCGGCAAATGCTGAACAGGACAAGGCTGCTGTGCTTGTGGAACAACTCGCCTTCGGTCCCCGCCGCGTGCTCGGTCTGCCCGTTCCACATTTGGCGAAAGCCGAACCTGCAAACATCACGGTCTTTGACCCTGAAGAAGAATGGATACCCGCCCAAACCCGCCCCTGGCAGTCGAAATCGCGCAACAACCCCTTTATAGGGCAAACATTGAAGGGCCGCGCAAGGGGCTTTTTCTTTCCGGGCGCAGAGGTCGTGAAATGAGAATATGCTGCGAAAAAGAGTTTTTTAGTAACTTTGGGCAATATGGCCCGGCAAATCGGGCCGTGGTTCAGAATTTGTTCACCCTTAAAATCAGCATCATGAATCAGAAAAACCATGCTTTAGTTTACGGGCTTATCGGTGGCCTTTTGAGTGTAGCCGCCTCTCTCGTTTTAGATTTGACCGGATTGGTAGATGCAGCGGCCGGCAAAGGAACCTGGCTGAGTTCTGTGGTTTCTATTGCCATTTTTGTTTGGGCCTTATTTACGGCCATTCGCAAGCAGCGCGAAGATTTGGGAGGAACCATTTCTTTTGGAGGCGCTTTTAAAGTGGCCTTTGTGGCTTCTGTGATTATTGCACTGATAGGAGCTGCTTATATGCTGTTGTATGCAAACTTTATTAACCCCGACTTCATTGAGGAGGCTAAGCAGGCAGCTATGGAGCAAATGGCTGCCCAGGGACAGAGCGATGAACAGATTGAACAGGCTATGGAAATGACAGGAAAGTTCATGACACCTGTTATGATGGCTGTGATGGGCTTTATCGGCAGTCTGATCATGGGCGTTATCATATCGCTCATAGGCGCAGCCATTTTGAAGAAAGAAGCCCAGACGTCTTTGGATGCATGAGGAATAAGAACGTTCAGTACGGACTTATGGCGGGAGCCGGCGTCATAGCCTGGTTCCTGCTTTTTTATTGGATAGACAAGCCGCTGATGCTGTCGCCCTATGTGTACTATGCCTCTTTTGTGTTGTACCTTTGGGCGATGTATAAAGCGATGGTGGTGATTTGCAGGCAGGAGGAAGAGCCCGATTTTAAGGCGGTTTTGCGCTCGGGCTTTGTGGTGTATCTGGTGGCCAATCTGCTGTACTACCTCTTTTACTACTTCATTCATCAGCAGGACGCCCACCTGGCCGAACTTCAAAAGGAGGCCATGCGCGAATGGCTGCCCCGCATCACGCCCCGCGATAAATTACAGAAGGCTTTGGAAGCGCTGGAGAGCAGTGATTTTTCGGTGAAGCCGGCGGATGCGCTTTTCAGCTATGCCCGCAGCGCCATCGGAGGCTTCGTCCTCGCTGCCGGCCTGGCCTGGATTGCACTGCGAACGGTTAAGTTGGATGATGTGTAAAAATTGCTTTGGATTCCTTTGCATTTTTCTGGCCTGCCCGCCCATCTCCGATCCCCGAGCCTGCCTGCTGCAGGCAAGCTGGAGCCAATGCGGAAGATCGGGGAGCGGATTTTGAAGATTCGCTTATCCTATGGGGCCGGCTCGGGAGGCAGCCAATAGGGACGTGATAGAACGCGGATGACGCGGATTGTGCGGGTTTCCGCGGGTTTTAAGGACGGTTCAATTGTCAGATGGTGTCATTTATTTTTATGTAACTTTGAAATCGGGCCTGAGTTGGGAAAAAATAAAAGATGCATTGGATGTTTGCTCAACTCTGGGCGTATTGTCACCTCAAAACTTAATGAACCATTGAGAAATAAGAACTTATGAATATCTCTGTTATCGTACCTGCATACAACGAAGAGGAGTCTTTGCCTGAATTGGAGGCCTGGATACGCCGCGTCATGGAAGAGGGGGATTTCGATTATGAGATCATTTTTATAGACGACGGCAGCACGGATAAGACCTGGAGTGTCATACGGAATTTGGCGAAAGCCAATCCTAAGGTCAGGGGTTTTAAGTTTCGTCGCAATTACGGGAAGTCGGCTGCTTTGCATACGGGTTTTCAGGCTGCGCAGGGGCGGGTCGTCATCACCATGGATGCCGATTTGCAGGACAGCCCTGACGAAATTCCCGAGCTGTATCGCCTGATTGCGGAGGAGGGTTACGACCTGATTTCCGGCTGGAAGAAAAAGCGGCACGACCCGCTCGGAAAGACTTTGCCTTCGCGTTTTTTCAATGCGGTTACGCGCTTCATCAGCGGCATTCCTCTACACGATTTCAACTGTGGGCTGAAGGCCTATCGCGCGGAAGTCGTCAAGAGCATAGAGGTGTATGGCGAGATGCATCGCTATATTCCGCTGCTGGCCAGGTGGGCGGGCTTTACGCGCATTGGGGAGAAAGTGGTGCAGCACCGGCCCCGCAAGTATGGGGTGAGCAAATTTGGCGTGGAGCGCTTTATCAAGGGTTTTCTGGATTTGATGAGCATTACTTTTATCGGGAAGTTCGGCAAGCGGCCCATGCATTTTTTTGGCGCTTTGGGCGTGCTTTTCTTTGTGCTGGGCTTTTGTGTGTTGCTTTGGCTGAGCATCTCCAAATTTTTCTTCGGCGGCTACGGCATGACTTCGCGCCCGCTGTTTTTCTTTGGTATTCTCTCTTTGATCGTGGGTACACAGCTCTTCGTTACCGGCTTCCTGGCCGAATTGATGACGCGGCAGGCGCCTAATAGGAATAAGTATCTTATTGAAGAAGAAGTATCTAATAGACCAAAGTAAGCGTCCCTTTGAGTACGACTTCTTTACCGCGCGGTTCGAGGTAGTGTACGGTAACGAGATAGACTCCCGGCGGTGCGGGTCGCTTGTTGGGCAGGCGGCCGTTCCAGGCTTGGAAGGGGTCGTTGGTTTCGAAGAGGAGGGCTCCGTAGCGGTCCCATATTTGGAAGGTGAATTCGCGGGCGCCATCCATGATGCCATTGCCCCTGAAGCCGTCGTTGATGCCATCGCCGTTGGGGGTGAAGGCATTGGGGAGGAAGTAGCGCACCTGGGGCTCCACATCCACGATTTTTGTAAGCGTATCTTCGCAGCCGCTGGGGTGGGTAACGATTTGCGTAACCACTTGCAGGCCTGTATCGGGAAATTCAAAGGAGGGATTTTGGAGGGCGGATTCGCCCAGGCCGTTGAAATCCCAATACCAGCTCACGGCTCCCTGCGATTGATCGGTGAACTGCACCAGCGGCTCAAAATTGCTGGGATTTTTTGGCGTGAAATCAAAACCTGCGACGGGAGAAGGGAGGGCTTGGATGAGATCGGGGAAGAGGCTGTCTTTGTAACAGCCCGCCGGCGAAAGTACGGAGACGAAGACGGTGTGGGTGCCTGCCGTTTCGTAGGTGTGGGAGGGAGACAGTTCCTCGCTGCTCTGGCCGTCGCCGAAGTCCCAAAAAATTTCGTAGGCGTCGTTGATGGGCGGCGCGAGGTTGTCGAAGGTTAGGCTTACCGGTATGCAGCCGGTGAGGGGGTCTAAGCCTTCGATGATGTTTTCGGGCAGGGGGTAGTATTGCAGTGTTTTGGTGCGGGTGTCTTCACAGAGGTTGGTGTCTTGTACGGTCAGGGAGACGGGGATGCTGCCTGCATCGAGATAAGTGTGAGAGGGGTTTTGCAGTTCGGAGTTTTCGCCATCGCCGAAGTCCCAATTCCAGGCCTGGAGGCTGCCCGGGCCTGCCTGAGATACAGATAGGTCGGTGAAGTTTACGGGTCCGGCCAGGCAGGTGTCGTAGTCGAAGGAAAAATCTGCTTCTATGGCGGGGAAGATGCCTACTTCGAGCTCGGCCGTGTCGCTGCAGTTGGTGCCGGGATTGAGGATGAGTGTGCCGTTGAAGATGCCCTCTTCGGGAAATACGAGGGTGGGTTCCCACTCATTGGAAGTGAGCTGGTCGCCATTGCCGAGGTCGAAGTTCCACACTGTTTCGTTGATGTAGCTGGTCTGGTAGCTTTGGTTGTCGAATTCTACGGTATGGGTGCCACAGGCACGCAGCACGAAAGTGCCGTCGGGCGTGATGTCGTCGCTGGCAATTTGAGCGACGATGGTAGGTTGGCAATTGGCGACGTTGAACTGGAAGTCGCGCCGCGTTACGCTGAGCAGTTCGCCGTTGCGGTATTCTTTTATACAGACGCCAACGACGAATTGCCCGAGGGACTCCGGAGTGCCGGTGATGAGGCCTGTATTGGGGTCTATGCTCATGGGCGGGGAGGTGCCTAAGGGGTTGAAGTAGGTGTAATTGTCTTCAAAGGGTACCTCATCGTAGGGCGGCGGAGCATCCGGATTGGGAGCTACGCCGTAAATTTCCTGTGGATTGTTTTGGTCGGGGCCTCCGCCTGAGTAGGGTTCGCAAAAGGAGTATTGCAACTCGTCGCCATCGGGGTCTGTGGCGGAGAAGTAGAAGTCTATGGGTTCGCCCTTGCAGATGACGATGGGGGGGAAGGTGTTGAAGATGGGGCTGTTGTTACAGACTTGCTGGGCTTTGGGCGTCAGCTCCATGTAGTAGGTGGCTCCGGTATTTCCGGGATTTATGATGTTGGAGATGGTGTTGTTGCGGCAGCAGCGTTGATAGACGATGTGGTAGGAATCTCCGGTATAGGGCAGGTTGGCGGTGAAGGTATAGACGCCTTCTTCTACGCAGACGCCGGGAGGCGCGATGAGGCAGGGATTGCTCAGGTCGGGAGGAATGGAAGTGATGGTTGGTGCTCCCGGGTTTATGGTTGTGAAAGGTATCTCGTTGTCGCCCTGATAGATGGTGATGGTGGCGTTGAAGGGAGCGCCTATGACTCCGTCAAAGGGCGCTCCGCCGCCGGCGCAGTCGCGGTAAATGGTCATGTAAAAGCGGTAATTGTCATCACCGAGACATTCATAATTGATCTCTCCGCCGATGATATGGGCAGCATGAAGGTTTGTGCTCAGGCTAAGGAGTAAGAGAAAGTAAAGGAGCTTTTGAAGCGGGGCGAGTGTGCCGGGAGTGTTGATATATCTCGGTTTTATCGGTCTTTTCATGGAATTGATGCTTGTCGCTTTAAGGGTGAGGGCTTTGTCGTTTTGAGTTTTGCGCTGCCAATATAACGAAAAAATAAAGAGTTATTGAGGTTCGGTCGGATACACAATAAACCCAATTGTTAATCAGTTCTTAACGGGCGGATGGGCACCGGTGTTTTATCCGGCTGTGCATAGCACGCTATTTAGTGAAGAAAAGCTCCAAAAACTGCAGGTCAATTTTTAGGCAAGGCGATGATGCAAGGGAGGAAACCTCCTTGCATCTTTGCCCTAATGCAATGACGTTATGAGGCAAAATTACCCATTGGAGCGGGGCCTGCGGGCCCTCAAAAAGGGAGGTGTTATTCTCTATCCTACGGATACGATTTGGTCGTTGGGCTGTGATGCTTTGGATGAGGCGGCTATTGCGCGTTTGCGCGAGATCAGGCAGTTGAGCGAAGAGGAGCCTTTGACGGTTTTGGTAAGTGATATGAGGATGTTGCTGAGTTATATCGGGGAGATACACCCCCGTTTAGAGACTTTGCTGATTTATCATCGCCGCCCGCTGACTATTTTGTACGAAGGCGTCAGGAATTTACCGGAGACCCTGTTGAGCTCCGACGGGCAGTTGCCCATCCGCGTAACGGTCAGTCCCTTTTGCAAGGAGTTGATTGGGCATTATGGCCGGCCATTGATAGCCTCGGCAGCCTGTCAGGCAGGCGGTCAGATACCCTCTACTTTTGGGGAGATTCGCTCGGATATTATTCAGGCTGCCGATTACGTCTTTACACCTGAGTTGGAGGAGGGAGATGGCATGCCTTCGGTGCTGGCCCGCCTGTCGGAGAAGGCCGAGTTGATTTTTTTGAGGTCGTAGGTGGGTTTATTCCTGCAAAGCCCTATAAGCAGCTTCTACATCTTTGTCTTCCTGATTGATGACCTGGTAGTAAAAGGCTTCTCCAAAGAGGTGGCGTCCGATTTGGGCTTTGAGGAAGTTGCGCAGGTAGGGCCTGAGGCGTTGGGCCTCGGCGGTTGACATTTGCACTTTTTTCTGTTTGGCGAAAGCCAGAAAATCTTCCATCATCTGATCAGTGACGACTTTTTTCCGGAGGAAAACTTCCGGCTCGTCAGGCAGTGTATCCGGATTTTCCGATTCAAAGAAGTGAATAACAAAAGGCGTGATGAGGCTTTTCAGGCGGCTGAGTTTGTCATCGAAATAGATGCTGTCGAGGGGCACAAAGATATCGGGGGTGATGCCTCCGCCGCCATAGACTTCGCGGCCTTTGGTGGTGTAGTAGCGGATGCTGTCTTGGAGGTGGATGCTGTCGGCGTGGAAGAGTTCTCCGTTTTCGTGTCGTTTGGCGAGTTCGCTTTTGTAGTCTTCGAGGTTTTCGTAGGGTTTTTGTATGGAGCGGCCCGAGGGGGTGTAGTAATGAGCCACTGTGAGGCGCAGGGCCGAGCTGTCGGAGAGCGTATATTGCTCTTGCACGAGGCCTTTGCCGAAGGAGCGCCGGCCGAGGATGAGGGCTCTGTCCTGGTCTTGCAGGGCGCCGGCCACGATTTCGCTGGCGGAGGCTGAGCCTTCATCTATGAGGACGGCGATTTTTTCTAAGGGGAAGAGGGCATAGCCCTTGGTTTTGTACTCGCGTCGGGGCGATTTGGAGCCTTCGGTGTAGAGGAGCAGTACGTCTTTTTCAGAGAAAAACTGGTTGAGCATTTTGATGGCTTCGGGCAGGTAGCCGCCCGGGTTGCCGCGCAGGTCGAGGATGAGGTTTTTGAGGCCTGCTTTGTTGCTGAGGCTGTCGAGGGCCTGCATGAATTCCTCGTAGGCATTGGAGCTAAAGCGATTGAGCTTGATGTAGCCGGTGATGGAGTCCAGCATATAAGCTGCATCTACGGAGTGCAGAGGTATCTGATCGCGTTGGAGGGGGAAGTGCAGCAGGGAATCTATGCCGTGGCGGGCTATGCCTACGACTACTTCGCTGCCTTTGGGGCCTTTGAGCAGGCCGACGACATCGGCAGAGTTGAGCCCCTGGCCGGCGATGAGGCTGTCGTCCACGGTGATGATTTTATCGCCCGGGAGGATGCCGGCCCGGCTGGCGGGGCTGCCCGAGAGCGGGCTGATGATGACTACGGTATCGTCTATGAGTTGGAATTCCACGCCTATGCCTTCGAAGGCTCCCGACATTTGTTCTTCGATGTTTTTGAGTTCTTCGCGGGGGATGTAAATGCTGTGTGGGTCTAATTGCTCCAACATGCTGCGGATGGCTGCCTCTTCGAGTTCGCGGCGGTTGATGGTGTCCATGTAGCGGCCCTGGATGTATCCGAGGACTTCTTCCAGTTTGCCCGGGCGGATGTGGTGGAAAGCCGTAGCGTTACCGGTATGGCGTTGTTCTAAGCGCATGCCTATGTACATGCCGCCTGCCAGTATGCCAAACAGGAGCAGGGGCATCAGCCACTTTTTATCTTGAGGAGCAGATTGGTTCATGAATAGCAGTTTGGGGATTGCAAATGGCCTATTCAAAAACGGCCCGGCCGTCGAGGAGCTTTCCCTTTTTGCCGACGCGGTAGCGCCCGCGTTCGTCTTTGACGACGGTGCTGAGCTCGGTTTGGGGGTCGTGTTCGAAATAGAGCATCCAGCCTTTTTCTGCAGCCTGGTCGAGCAGCTCATTTTTTTCTTTGAGCGTAACGAGCGGCCGGATGTCGTAGGCCATGATATAGGGCAGGCCGAAATGCAGCCCGGAGGGCATGAGGTCTGCGCAATAGACCATGCGCCCCTGGGGCGTATCTATGTGCAGGGCCATCATGGCTTCGGTATGTCCGTAGGAGAATTGCACTTTGAGGCCCGGGAGCCAGTCGGTGAGTCCGTCTTTGTTTTCTTCGATGAATTGCAGCACGCCTGCTTCCATGAGGGGCACGAAATTTTCTTTGAGGAAGGAGGCTTTTTCGCGGGCATTAGGGGTATAAGCCCAGTCGTAATGGCGTTTGTTGCTCCAGTAAACGGCTTTGGGGAAGGCGGGCACGAGCTCCCCTTCCCGGGTGCGTTTGACGGCGCCGCCCACGTGGTCGAAGTGGAAATGGGTGATGAAGACATCGGTGATGTCTTCGGCCTTGTAGCCCTGTTTTTGGAGGGCTTTTTCCAGGTCGGTATGTTCGGGATGGAAGAAGGAGCGGAATTTGGCGTCTTGTTTGTCGCCTATGCCGGTATCCACGAGGATTTTGCGCTCGCCGGTGTCTATGAGCAGGCAACGCAGGGCCCAGAGGCAGAGGTTGTTTTCGTCGGCGGGGTTGAGGCGGTTCCAGAGGGTTTTGGGGACTACGCCGAACATGGCTCCGCCATCGAGTTTGAAGGTGCCGGCTTCTATGGTGATGAGTTTCATATTTTTGATCTTAGTGCGAGCATTTGCAGGGCGGTGGTGGCGGCTTCGACACCTTTGTTGCCGTAGCGGCCACCGGCGCGGTCTTTGGCCTGTTGCAGGCTGTCGGGTGTAAGCAGGCCAAAGATACAGGGGATTTCGTATTCCAGCGAAAGCTGCATGAGGGCTTCGCTGACGGCGCGGTTGATGTACTCGTTGTGTGAAGTTTCGCCTTTGATCACACAGCCGAGGCTGATGAGGGCATGGGGGGTGTATTTTCTAAACAGCCATGCCGTTGCGAGGGGCAGTTCGAAAGCTCCGGGTACGCGGGCGATGTGGATGTTTTCGGGCTGTGCTCCCTGTTGGAGAAGGGTTTCGTAGCAGCCTTCAAAGAGGGCATGGGTGATTTCGGCATTCCATTCGGCAACGGCAATGCCAAAGCTGAATGGGGAGGCATCAGGCAGTTGGGCGGGGTCGTAGTTCGAGAGGTTTTTGAGTGCTGACGCCATGAGTGTGTGTTGTTTTTTTGGCTTTCGCCAAATGGCACCCATTTGGCGAAAGCCGTAAAAAGACTCAGTCCGGGTCAACCGGCAGAGGCCAGGCGTTCTGCACGCATGATGTACTTGTCAATATCGCGGCCGGGGACCGAGTCGGGATATTTTTCCTTCAACTCTCGATAGGTTTTGAGGGCATCCTCGTAGCGGCCGAGGTTTTCGTACAACATGCCGAGGCGTTGCATGTAGATGGGCGTAACGGCCTCGTTGTCGCCGGCTTTGACGGCTTTGCGGTAGTACTTGAGGGCCTTATCCATTTCGTTTTTTTCGGAATAGGCATCGCCGAGCAGTCCGTTTTTGACGATGGGCATGACCTTGCCATCGGCTTTGAAGTCTTTGAGATAGGAGATGGCTGCATCGAATTGGCCCAGTTTCATGTGGCTGATGGCGGCGTACAGGTCGGCGGCGTTTTCGGCCGAAGTGCCCTTGTATTCCTTGGCGATGTCGTAGAAGCCCGGATAGCCGCCGCCCGGATTGGTGAGGGCGAGGTCGAAGGAATCTTTCAGGAATTGGGCTTCGGCCTTCCACATTTGCCGGACGGCTTCCTGTTCTTTGGGAGCGATGATAAAGTTTTTCCAGGCGAGGTAACCGCCTACCAAAAGGACGAGGGCCGTAACGCCTCCGAGTATCCACTTCTGGTATTTTTCGAGGACTTCACCGGTTTCTTCGACCACTTCCACCAGGTCCACCAGTACTTCTTCGTTTTTCTTTTTGCTTCTGATTTTCCTCTTTGCCATGTCTGTTTGAGTTAATGTTGTAGGGTGTAAACGGCCCGTGCCGTTCAAAGCAGGCGCAAAAATAGAAAAAAATTTGGTTTTGCCGTGCTTTTTGCGGCCGGCCGTTTATTGGAGGAAGGGGTAGTTGTCTTCGACGTACTCGTCTATGAAGAGTTCTTCCGGTGGCGGCAGGGGAGATTGGGAGGCGAAGGCTACGGCTTCTTCAATTTCTGTTTTGACCTGCTCTTTGAAGGCCTTGATATCTGCTTCGGTGGCGAAGCCGTATTGCAGCAGTTTGGCTTCGGTGGTTTTGAGGGGGTCTATGGCGCGGTATTTTTCCACTTCTTCCTTGCTGCGGTATTTGCCGGGGTCGGATATGGAGTGGCCTTTATAGCGGTAGGTTTCGATTTCGAGGAAACAGGGCCCTTTGCCGCTGCGGATGTATTTGGCTGCTTCAGTAACAGCTTCGTGTACCGATTCGGGCTGCATGCCATCTACTTTTTTGGCGGGCATGCCGTAGGCCAGGCCGAAGTGGTGCAGGTCGGTGAGTTTGCTGACGCGCTCCACGGCTGTGCCCATGGCGTAGTGGTTGTTTTCGACGATGTAGAGGACGGGGAGTTCCCATTTGGAGGCCATGTTGAAGGCTTCGTGCAGGATGCCCTGGCGGGCTGCGCCATCGCCGAACATGGTTACGCAGAGGTTGTCGGTGCCCTTGTACTTTTCAGCCAGGGCGATGCCCGTGCCTACACCGATTTGTCCGCCGACGATGCCGTCGCCGCCGAAGTAGCGATGTTTCTTTGAGAAAAAGTGCATGGAGCCGCCTTTTCCCTTGTTGACGCCGTCTATGCGGCCAAACAACTCGGCCATGGCGGCTTTGAGGCTTACGCCCCGCGCAATGGCGTTGCCGTGCTGCCGATAGGCCGTAATGAGCGCATCTTCTTTGCGGATGGCCGATTCAATGCCCGCAGCCACGGCCTCCTGGCCGATGTACAAGTGCAAAAAGCCGCGGATGTTTTTGCCGTATTCTCTCTGTGCCCGCTCCTCAAAGCGGCGAATGCGCAGCATGAGCATGTACCAGTAGAGGTATTGCTCTTTGCTGTATGGGGCTTTGGTCTTCTTCTTTGCCATGGTGTTTTATGTGGTTTGGGGGCAAAGGTAGGGAAAATGGATGTATCGGACGCGCGCTAAAGCACGCGGTACTGATTGGCGGGCTGAAGCCCGCCCAACGAAGCACGCTACACTAGCTTCGGCATGGGTGTCAGCGGGCTAACGGCCACTGAGCGTGCAGTCGGGCTAAAGCCCGCCCCGCTTTGTTGATAAACACAACAATAAACCAACAATACACGACACACCAGCTTCCGGCTTCCCCGGTTTCACCGCTTTCACCAAATTCACCAATTCACAAGTTGCAAAATTCAAAGAAAGATTGTAATTTTGTGTTGGGTTGCCAGGCAGTTGCTCGAAGTTTTTCGCTTTTGTACGAAGCGGCTATGCATGGGATGCTCCATTTGAGAAGCAGCAATCAACTGTCACGGGAGATAGGCGTCTGGTAGATGCTGAAAAAGCGAGTTTTTGATGCGGGGGGGAGATAGCGATGTTTGACAATGTTTACTGAATAATGAAAGCGCGAGTTTTAATGATCTTGTTTTTGAGCTTTGGAAGTTGCAAGGATGTGGCTATTGATAAAACTAAGCAAGTGCAAATTAAAGCTGATTCAACTGAATTGGAAATTGAACCTCCCCAACAAGAAGCTGAAAACCTGAAGTTGACTTCTTTTCTTGAAAATCCAATTGACTTGCAAGAATTTAAGAAAAGGAAGGGGAGGGATGAAAAAAGTTATGTTACTACAGGTGTGGATCGTGGAACGGATTATTACTTTAACCCCAAGTTTAGCGATTCTGTTTTTTATGGTTATCATTTTATCACAGAGGATGTCGGGCAAGATAGGTTTACCGAAATCA
>JALVES010000037.1 GCA_027030635.1 Saprospiraceae bacterium
CATCACGTCCGTTACGCTCATCGTCAGAATCACAGATTACACAGATTATGGGATTACACAGATTTTTTTATTTCCCCGATTTCCCCGATTCCGCCGATTTTACCGATTCCACCCCCCAACGCTAAACACTAAACGATACACGATACACGACAAACAATAAACCAACACCTCGACAACAGACAACAGACAACAGACAACAGACAACAGACAACATTCCCCCCGATTTCACCGCTTCAACCGCTTTCACCTATTCAACCAAATTCCCTACCTTTGCACCAAAATTCCGCTTCTCAAACCTCAACCAAAAACTAAATGAACTTTCAACTCACCGACGAACAAAAAGCCGTGCGGGATGCCGCACGCGACTTCGCCCGTACAGAGCTCCTTCCGGGCGTTATTGAAAGAGACAGAGAGATGAAATTCCCCCACGAGCAAATACGCCAGATGGGCGAGCTCGGCTTCCTCGGCATGATGGCCTCGCCCGAATATGGCGGCAGCGGTATGGACACCGTCTCCTATGTACTCGCCATGGAGGAAATCGCTAAAATAGATGCCTCGGCAGCCGTCGTCATGTCTGTCAACAACTCTCTCGTTTGCTGGGGATTGGAAAAGTTCGGCACCGAAGAACAAAAACTCAAATACCTGACCAAACTGGCCACCGGAGAATGGATCGGCTCCTTCTGCCTCTCTGAGCCCGAAGCCGGCAGCGATGCCACCCAACAACGCACCACAGCCGAAGACCATGGCGACTACTTCCTGCTCAACGGCACCAAAAACTGGATCACCAACGGCAGCACTTCCAAAGTGCATCTCGTCATGGCCCAGACAAATCCCGAGCTGGGGCATCGCGGCATCACCACCTTCATCGTAGAAGCCGACTGGGAGGGCGTCCAAATCGGAGCCAAAGAAGACAAACTCGGCATCCGCGCTTCCGACACCACTTCCATCATGTACTCCGACGTCAAAGTGCCCAAAGAAAACGTGCTCGGAGGCGTTGGCTTTGGCTTTAAATTCGCCATGAAAACCCTTGCCGGAGGCCGCATCGGCATCGCTGCACAGGCACTCGGCATCGCCTCCGGCGCCTACGAACTGGCCCTCGCCTACTCCAAAGAGCGCGAAGCCTTTGGCAAACCCATCAGCCAACACCAGGCCATCGCCTTTAAACTGGCCGACATGGCCACCGATATCGAAGCAGCACGCCTGCTCGTACTCCGCGCAGCCCAACTCAAAGATGCCGGCGAAGACTACAACGCCGCCAGCGCCATGGCCAAAGTCTTTGCCTCCGAAGTAGCCATGCGCACCACCGTGCAGGCCGTGCAAATCCACGGTGGCTATGGCTACGTCAAAGAGTACCACGTAGAACGCCTCATGCGCGACGCCAAAATCACCGAGATTTACGAAGGCACCTCCGAAATCCAGCGCCTCGTCATCTCGCGCGAAATACTGAAAGGAAAAATATATACCACCGCTTAAAACCACAGCAGTCAATCCGCTCCTATGAACATCATCATCCCCATGGCAGGCCGTGGCTCCCGCCTGCGTCCGCATACCCTGACGACGCCCAAGCCGCTCATCCCCGTGGCAGGCAAACCCATGGTGCAACGCATCGTCGAAGACCTCATCGCTTCCTATGGAGAAACTCCCGAAGAAATTGCCTTCGTCATAGGTGATTTTGGCGAAGATGTGGAAAGACACCTCCTCCAGGTAGCCGACCAACTCGGCTCCCGCGGGCGCATCTACCACCAGGAACAGCCCCTCGGCACAGCCCACGCCATCCTCTGCGCCGAACCCAGCCTCCACGGCCCCTGCCTCATCGCCTTCGCCGACACCCTCTTCAAAGCCGACTTTCAACCCGAGCCCGCCGCCGACGGCACCATCTGGGTCAAAAAAGTCGAAAACCCCGAGTCCTTCGGCGTCGTCAAAACCGACGAAGAAGGCTACATCACCGACTTCGTCGAAAAATCGCCCGTCTTCGTCTCCGACCTCGCCATCGTCGGCATTTACCACTTCAAAGAAGCCGAAAAACTCCGCGACGAACTCCAATACCTCATAGACAACGACATCAAAGAAAAAGGCGAGTACCAAATCACCAATGCCTTAGAAAACCTCAAAAACAAAGGCTTCAAAATCAAAGCCGCCCCCATCGAAGAATGGCTCGACTGCGGCAACCGCCAAAGCGTCGTAGCCACCAACAGCCGCATACTCGAACTTAAACAAGACCAAGAGACCCTCGTCTCTCCCCAGGCCGACATCCAAAACTGCATCATCATCCCCCCCTGCTACATCGGCCCGGGTGCCGTGCTGCAAAATTCCATCGTCGGTCCCTGCGTTTCCATAGGGAGCCGCACCAAAGTGAGCCGCTGCATCCTCAGCCACAGCCTCATACGCGAAGACTCCGAGCTGCAAAACGCCACCCTCAAAGGCTCCATGATCGGCCAACACGCACGCGTAAACGGCCACATCCCCGACCTCAGCATAGGGGATTACTGCGAAACAAACTGCTGAGTAAAACTTACACGCATGTCTAAAAGCCTCATCCCGGCACGAAAAATCCGGCTGCTTCTGCTGCCCCTCGCTTGCTTTTTTATAGGCCTTTCGGCAAATACAGCCCAGATAGACGACCGCCTCACCGAAGGCGAAATGCAAACCGACGGCGCCTTCATCGAAGCAGAAAAATTTCGCCTCACCGGCTTTTGCGACAAGGCCATACCGCTCTATCAGCAAGTGCTCAAAAAAAGACCCCGCGAAACAGCCGCCATGTTTGCCATGGCCCGCTGCTACCAGGATGAAGGAGACAGCGAAAGCGCCCTGCGCTGGCTCAGACAAGCCGTGGAGTACGACCCCCAAAATCCCTGGTATCGCCAATTCCTCATCCGCCTCTTAGATGCCCGCGAAGACTATGCCGCCGCAGCCCGGCAAGCCGGAGAGCTGCTGCGCCTCCAGCCCGACGACCCCGACAACTACTACCAAAAAGCCTACTACCTCGCCCGCAGCGGCGAGTACGACAAGGCCCTTAAAACCCTCGACCAACTCCAAAACCGCATCGGCCTCACCTACGAGCTGCTCGAACGCAAATACCTGCTGCTCATAGACCGCCAGGAGTTCAAAAAAGCAGAAAAAACCCTCCGCACATTCCTCGCTCAACATCCAAACGACATCCCCGCACACTACCTGCTGGCCGACCTCTACCGCAAAATGAACAAAAGAGACAAAGCCGCCGGTGTTTACAAAGAAATCCTCAGGCTTTCGCCAAATGATACAGCGGCAGCAGCAGCCCTCAGCGAGATACAAAGTCCCTCCGCCACAGGCCAAAACGATGCCGTCCAAACCCTCAGCGCCCTCTTCAAACGCCAAGACCTCAGCTATGACGACAAAATGAAAGCCTTCATCCCCCTCGTCCAAAAGGCCTTCGGCAGCGAAGACCCTCAGCTCATGGAAGAAACCACCACCCTGGCCCGACAACTCCTCAACCAATATCCCGAAGAAGCCTCCGCCCATGCCGCTCTGGCCGACCTGCTCTACGGCGCCGACCAACTCGAAGAAGCCCGCAAAGAATACGCCGAAGCCATACGCCTCAAAGCCGGTATCCACAGCGTATGGTTCAACTACCTCGATGTCCTCCAACGCCTCGGCGACTACGCTACCCTCGCCTCCGAAGCCGAAAAAGCCATAGACTTCTTCCCCAACGAATGGCAGTTTTACTACCTCGAAGCCCGCGCCCAACTCGCCCTCAACCGGCCCCGCGAAGCCGCCGACTGGCTGCGCGAAGCCCTGCCGCTCTCCGGCAAAGACACCCAAAAACGGGCCTTCACCCTGGCCCAACTAACCCTGGCCTGCGAAATGCAGAACAAAAAAGCCTGCAGCGACCAAAACCTGCAACAATTGCAAGAACTCACAGGCGAAAGCCCCATCCTCCTCCAAACCAAAGCCTGCATAGCCGCCCTGCGCGGAGAACATTTGGCGAAAGCCTTGGAATGGGCCCGCACAGCCCTCAACCAAGCCCCCGAAAACCCCGACTTCCTCCTCACCTACGCCCGCCTCCTCAGCCTGAACGGCCGCGAAACAGAAGCCCAAAGCTACCTGCAAAAAGCCCGGGAAATGGGAGGGGGTTGGTGCCCTGTTGGGAAATAGTAACTCAACTTAGAAAACGATGAATAAATACCTTTTCAAAGAATTTCTACAAAACAAACGCATCTATGCGTTAAACAAGACCTACTGGCGAAATCAGGTAGCCAAAACGGCTCCCGGCCGGAAAGAAGCGTTGATACACAACCACCTGCAAACTTCATTTGCCAATGGTCAACCCATGCAGGATGGAAACCCAATCTATTCAGCTTTTTCTAAACCACTCAAACGTGCAGTAAGAATCATTCAACAAATGCCCGGGGCAAAGGACAGCCCATTCAGCGCCTGGGTCAAAGAAACGGAATTTAACGGGCAAGACATTCAGGAATTGGTCATAGACCTCCAACTCACTCCTGAAACCAAAGCAAAAGCTTTACAACTCATCCATATCTGGTTCAAGCCCGATATGCCAACGACAGAAGCTGCAAAGCAAATAAAAGAAATACTCCACACGCGCCCCTACGCTAACAGCCTGTAAAAAAGCCCAAAATCACCACCCATCTCCCATGAGCCTGAACAAAATCCACTTTCCCCTCCTCCTGCTCCTCTTAAGCCTGCTGCCCGGCACCACTTCCTGTGGCCTCTTTCGCCATACCACCGGCGAAGATGCGCTGCCGCACAAGCGCTCTGTGCGTTTCCTGAACAAAAAACTGGAGCAACTGCAGCCCGAGTTCAACACCCTCAGCGCCAAGCTGAAAATAGACGCTCAACTGCCCGACCAACACCTCAAGCTCACCGCCAGCCTGCGCATGAAGCGCGACAGCGCCATCTGGATGAATTTCAAAAAATTCGGCATCGAGATGGGGCGCATGCTCATCACGCCCGATTCGGCCTTCTTCATCAATCGCTTAGACCGGACTTATTTTGCCGAAAGGCTGGAAGATTTGGCGAAAGCCTTCCAAATACCCGCCGATTTCGGGCAGCTCCAAAGCCTGCTCATCGGCTACCCCCTTTCTGCCGAACAGGCCGAATTAAGCCTCGTTCCGGGCGCCTACCTGCTCATCCGCAAAGGGCCGGAACTTGAGGACACCCTCCGGCTTGCAGCAGGCTCCTTCCTGCCCGAAAAATGGAGCATTTTTCACCCAAATAGCGGCCTGAGCGCCCAAATGAGCTTCGATAACTACCAAAAACTTGATAAACAACATTTTTTTTCGTACTTTCGCGTATTGGAAGCCGCTGCTATGCCCGGCGAGGACATGCAAATCGCACTCGAATTCGCAAAACTGACTCTCAACGAAGAGGTGAACATGTCCTTCCGCATACCCGGCCACTATGAAAGAACCCGATAGAACCGATGTATGAAAACAAAAACTACGCCCATTAAACGCCTGTCGTTTCTGCTTTTTGCCTTGCTTCTTATCGGATTGAACGCCCCTGCTCTGCATGCGCAAAACTCCGCCGAGCGCCAAAAGCTCGAAAACAAACGCAAAAAGCTCCAAAAAGAAATTGCCTACACCAATGGGCTGCTGGCCAAAACGCGCAAGTCCAAAAAAATTACGACGCGCCGCTACCAGGCCATTCTGCGCCAGGTGGAGGCCCGTCAGGAACTCATCGAAACCCTCCGGGAAGAAGTTGACTGGCTGGACAGAGACATGCAGCGCGATTCCCTCGTAGCTGAAGCATTGAAAGACGACCTCAAACAACTCGAAGAAGAATACGGCCGCATTCTCAGGGCTGCCTTTCGGCAAAAACTAAACGACAACTCCTGGCTGTTCGTCCTCTCAGCTGCCGGCATCAACGAGATGCTGCAGCGCTGGCTACTGCTCCGGCAATACCGCCGCTTCCGCAAACGCCAGGCTGCGCTCATCGCAGATACCCGCGAGATGCTGCAAAGCCGCATCCAAAAACTCGAAGAACGCAAAGCGGAAAAAACAAAACTACTCGAAGAAGAGCAAGCCCAATCCGAGCAACTCGCCCGGGAACTCAGCGAAAAAGACCGCCTGCTGCGCAACCTGCGCAGGGATGAAGCACGCCTCAAAAAAGAACTCCAAAAAAAGAAAGCTGACCAAAAACGCCTCAGCAACGCCATCGCCGACATCATCCGTAAAGCGGAAAACAAACGCAAAAAAGAAGAACGGCCCGCCGCCTCAAACACCACTGCAAGCCCGGCAGCAAATGCCAATCCCGCCATGGATGCTCCCTCCCGCAGATTCTTTAGCTTGCGCGGACGCCTGCCCTGGCCCGTCAAAAAAGGCGTAGTCGTCGAAGAATTTGGCACACACCCGCATCCCACCGTCTCGGGCCTGTCTATCACCAACAACGGCATTGACATCAAAACCGACCCGGGTGCTAAGGTGCTGGCAGTACATCAGGGCGTAGTCGTGGGAGTCCACTTCATCTCCAGCTCCCATTACTTCGTCATCATCCAGCATGGAATATTCTACACCGTGTATTCCAACTTAGAAAGCCTCCACGTGAAAAAAGGAGACAAAGTCTCCAAAGGACAGGCCCTCGGTACCATATATACCAACCCGCAAACCAGAGAGACCGAGCTGCACTTTGAAGTCTGGAGAAACAAAAAACACCTCAACCCCTCTGTCTGGTTGAAAAAGAAGTAAGAAAGAGCCCGGCAGCCATAGCTGCCGGCATAGCAACGCAAGGAGACAAAAAACCATGAACAAAAACGACTGGAACGTAGGGAAGCAAAAAAACACCCTGAAACCGAAAGAAGAAAAAGCCATACTCGTCGGCCTGATCACCCGCGATCAAACCGAAGAGCAACTCGCGGAATACCTCGACGAACTGGAGTTTCTCGCCAAAACTGCAGGAGCCGTTGCCGTCAAGCGCTTTTGGCAAAAAATGCCCCAGCCTCACCCCAAAACATTCATCGGCAAAGGCAAACTCGAAGAAATCAAAAACTACCTCGAAAACCATCCCGAAGTCAACCTGGTGCTCTTCGACGACGACCTCACGGGAAAACAAACAGCCATACTCGAAGAAGCCCTCAAAGTCAAAGTCATAGACCGAAGCAGCCTCATCCTCGACATCTTCGCCCGTCGCGCTCAAACCGCCCAGGCAAAAACCCAGGTCGAACTGGCCCAACTCCAATACCTCCTGCCACGCCTGCGAGGCCTCTGGACACACCTCGAACGCCAACGGGGAGGCATCGGCATGAGAGGCCCGGGTGAAAAAGAAATTGAAACCGACCGGCGCATCGTTCGGGATAAAATAGCCCTGCTTAAAAAGAAACTCGAACGCATTGACAAGCAAAACGCCACACGCCGCAAACAACGCGGACAACTCATCCGCGTGGCCCTCGTGGGCTATACCAATGTCGGCAAGTCAACCCTGCTAAACGTCCTCAGCAAATCCGAAGTCTTTGCCGAAAACAAACTCTTTGCCACCCTCGACACCACCGTCCGCAAAGTCGTCTGGGATACCATGCCCTTCCTGCTCTCCGATACCGTGGGCTTCATACGCAAACTGCCCCACCACCTCATCGAAAGCTTTAAATCCACCCTCGATGAAGTGCGCGAAAGCGATATCCTGCTCCATGTGGCAGACATCGCCCACCCGGGCTATGAAGAACACATCCAAACCGTTCAACATACCCTCAAAGAACTGGGCGTGGAACAAAAACCCACCCTTATGGTCTTCAACAAAATAGACCTCTACAAAAAACTCAACTACGACGAACTGCTCGACGAAGAAGGACGACGCGAAATCGAAGAGCAACTCCACAAAAATATCCGCAACCAATTTGGCGCTGACAGTGTCTTTATATCTGCACGCACCAAAGAAAACCTCGACGAACTACGACAAAAACTGACCCGAATGATCAAAACGCAGTATCACCTCAGGTACCCCCATCAGGTTAGAACATGGTCCTAAAACACAAGCTAAGCATGAACAATTGCACCTTTTTCAGACTTTTCATTAGAAAACCATTGTTTTTCCTTAGCTTTGCTGATGAACCATACCCAACCACCAATGGAACCTATGGAACCCATGGGAACTAAAAACGATAAAACCCAAAAGACGTGAACGAGAACTTTGCCATCTTAGAGCTTAAATACGGCAACATCTACGGAGGTTATCCCAATTACTTCGTCATTGCAGAAGCTTCTGTACTGGCTTTTGAAGTGGAAAGCCGTAAAATCTTTATCGAATCCTGGCGCAATGGCCTCGATATCAATTACGTATCCGTTTATCCCAAAACCGATGAACTGGGACACACCATCGAGCGCGTGCGGGAAGTCGTCAACATGAAAACAGGCCAGACACGCCCCTATCTCGAAGAATACAAACTCGATGAGCGCGCCCTGGAATTTGCCTTCAAGCAGGTGCGACCGGTTCAAAACTGGGTCAAACGTTTCCTGCTCACCAGCTTCAGAAAGTACAATGTGCGCAACCTCCTCATCTTCGACGGGCGACGCGACATCTTCCTCTGCGAACGCGCCGGAGTAAACTTCGGGCGCACCCGCATCATGGACCTCCAAAAGGCCATCAATAAAGAGACCAATTATCTCTTCTCGCTCAACAAGCTGGCCAAAGTGATCAACCTCAGCTTCGACAACAGCTACCTGCGCTCCAACAACCTGGAGTACTGGATACACCCCGTAGCAGCGCGCCAATTGCGCCCCATGTCGGCCGCCTGGGATGCAGCCCGCCTGCTCATGGTACACAACGAATACATGTACCACCACGACAGCTTCCTGCTCGAAGCCGCCAAACTCGTCAATAAAATCGAGGAAAGAAAAAATCAGTGAAAAAGAAGAGGGCAGGTGTTACCTGCCCTCTCCCTCCGCTTAAAGCAGGCCCAGCAGGTATTCTCCATACCCGCTCTTGAGATACTTCTCACCCAAACGGGCCAGTTGCTCCTCATCAATGAAGCCCTGCTGCCAGGCAACCTCCTCTATGCAGCCAATCTTTAAACCCTGGCGCTCCTCAATCACTTCGATAAACTGCCCGGCCTGAAGCAAAGACCTGTGCGTACCGGTATCCAACCACGCCATTCCCCGCCCGAGTACCTGTACGCTCAATTGGCCCCGCTCCAGATACGTCTTATTGACATCCGTAATCTCATACTCACCACGCGCACTGGGCTTGAGGTTTTTGGCAATTTCCACCACCGAGTTGTCGTAAAAATACAAGCCCGGCACGGCGTAATCCGACTTGGGCTGCTCCGGCTTCTCCTCAATGGAAACAGCCTTAAAACTTTCGTCAAATTCCACCACGCCATAGCGCTGGGGGTCCTTTACCCGATAAGCAAAAATAACTCCTCCCTCGGGCTCCGCACTCTGCTTCAGCGCCTGCTCCAAACCTCCTCCGTAAAAAATATTGTCACCCAAAATCAATGCCACTTTATCCGCTCCAATAAACTCCTCTCCCAACACAAAAGCCTGTGCCAAACCGTTCGGCTCATACTGCGGCACATAGGAAAAACGACAGCCCAAAGCGCTGCCGTCGCCCAGCAACTTCTCAAACAAAGGCAAATGCTCCGGCGTGGAAATGAACAAAATGTCCCGTATGCCCGCCATCATCAAAGTGGAAAGCGGATAGTAAATCATGGGCTTGTCATACACCGGCATGAGCTGCTTGCTCATCACCAGCGTCAACGGATAAAGCCTCGTACCCAAACCGCCCGCCAAAATGATGCCTTTCATAAAATCAATGCTTTATGTCTTAATTCAAACTCCCGTCCTCACGGGGCAAAAACACAAATTTTGCTCCGCCTTCATCATCCACCACAAACAAACACAACCACTCAGTCGCATCCTTATACACAGCCTTAAAATCATCTACCTTATCTTCCCGAATGAGCCTCTTCGCCACAAACTCCTCCAAAGAAGAGGCATTCACCGACCAACGCCCGGCCACTTCTTCCTCTTTGACCAAAGGAATGCCCAATTCCGCAACCCCCTTGAATACGACAAAAATCGGATAAGCAGATACCCGCTCATCTATAATCGTATCGGCAGCCTTGCCCAACACCTTCCTGTAAGAGCGCAATTCCTCTTCCAACAACCTGTATTTCATCTGCTCGTCCATGATGCAAAGATAGGTACTTTAAAATTTTTCCCTATCTTCGCCCATCATGAGCAGCTACGTAGTTTCAGCACGAAAATATCGCCCCACGCGTTTTTCCGAGGTCGTTGGCCAGGAGCACGTATCACAGACACTGAAGAACGCCCTGAAGGAAGACCATTTGGCGCAAGCCTTCCTCTTTTGCGGCCCCCGGGGCGTCGGCAAAACCACCTGTGCGCGCATTTTGGCGAAAGCCCTCAACTGCCAACAACTCACCGAAGAACACGAACCCTGCAATGAATGCCCAAGCTGCACGGCCTTCAACGAAAACGCCTCGCTCAACATCACTGAGCTCGATGCAGCCTCCAACAACTCCGTAGAGCACATCCGCACCCTCATAGACCAGGTGCGCATCCCCCCACAGCAGGGACGATACCGCATCTTCATCATAGATGAAGTACACATGCTCTCCAACAGCGCCTTCAACGCCTTCCTCAAAACGCTGGAAGAACCTCCCGCTCACGCCGTCTTCATCCTCGCCACTACCGAAAAACACAAAATCCTGCCCACCATACTCTCGCGCTGCCAAATCTATGACTTCAAGCGCATCGGAGCGGCAGACATCAAAAAACAACTGCAATACATCTGCGAACAGGAGGGCATAGAAGCCGAAGAACAGGCCTTACACATCATCGCTCAAAAAGCAGACGGCGCCCTGCGCGATGCACTCTCCATATTCGACCGCATCAGCAGCTTCTCCGGCAGGAAAATCACCTACCGCACGGTCATCGAAAACCTGCACATACTCGATTACGATTACTACTTCCAATTCATAGAAGCACTACTTAGTGAGGACCTGCCCAAAGTACTGTTGCTCTTTGACGAAATCCTCAGAGCCGGATTTGAAGGCGACCTGTTTATGCAGGGGCTGGCTACACACCTGCGCGACCTGCTCGTCTGCAAAGACCCCGCCACCCGCTCCCTGCTCGAAGTCGGCGAAGCACTGCAAAATCGCTATATAGAACAGGCCCAAAGCACACCGCCCGTCTTCCTGCTGAGTGCCCTCAACATCGCCACCGAAAGCGAATTGCAGTACAAACTCGCCAAAAACAAGCGCCTCCATATCGAAATGGCGCTCATCAAAATGTGCTATATCCTGCGCGCCAAAGAAGCCGCAGAACAAAGCACCTCACCGGAAAAAAAAAGCCCTGAATTAAAGGAAAACCAAGTCCGCGAGCCTGCCAAACCGGCTTACGCCAAATCAAACCCGCGCCAACAACCGCCCCAAAAAACTGCCGAACAAAAAAAAACAACACCAGCATCTCCCCTTAAAACAACCGACAGAAACCATACACCGCCACCTCCGCCACCTCCCAGGGCTTCGGAAGACATCCTCTCCCAAATAGATAAGGCCGTAAGCAAAAAACGACAAAAAACACAGCAGCAAAACACACCCATAACAACCGAAATGCTGCAAACCCTCTGGGATGCCTACTTAGACCAAATAAACTCCGACCTCCTGCGCAACGCCATGCGAAAAGCACGCCTGGAATACAAAAACGAAACCCTCCACGTGCTCGTAACCTCCCCCATCTCCCAAGCCAACCTCCAACAGGAAACCGGCCTCATCGAACACTTGCGCAAAGGCGCCAACAACCCATCCCTCCGCTGGGAAATACACATAGACCAGGAAGAAGCCGCCAAGCTGAAAGAACAAACCCGCACGCCCAAAAAGAAAACGCCCAAAGAAAAATACCGCGACATGCTGCAGACGAACCCCCTCGTCGAAAAACTGCGCCTGGAACTGGACCTGCAAATCGTTCCGGCGGGGTCGTCGTAACGACGACAACCACAACCAAAATGCCCCCTGCTATGTTTCTTCAACATAGACCCGTTTCATCATGAAAGAACAAACCCTCTGGTTTCTCGAAAACATTGACGTAACCGGCATCTTTTGTCCCAAGAAAATGGACAAGGGCCATCTGCATGTCGAAAAAAAGTTCAACAAAGGGGAATACATCTACCTGCCGGATAGTGATGCCAATAAAATCTATTTCATCTTCGAAGGCCGCATCAAAATAGGAACCAAAAGAGAAGACGGCAAGGAACTGACCAAGACCGTACTCGGCCCGGGTGAAGTATTCGGTGAAATGGTCGCCCTCGGTCAGACCAAAAGACACGACTTTGCCCAGGCACTCGAAGATACCATCGTCTGCATCGTGGACAAAAGCGACCTGCGCAACATGTACCGCGAACACGGCCAATTCCAAACCTTCCTGCTCCGCGTCATGGGCTCCCGCATGTTGGAAATGGAACAGCGCCTCGAATCCCTGGTCTTCAAAGACAGCCGCAGCCGCATCATAGAATTCCTCTGCGAACTCGCCCGCAAAAAGGGCAAACGCATCGGCTATGAGGTGCTCATCAAAAAATTTCTCCCCCATCAGGAAATCGCCAACCTCACCGCCACCTCACGCCAAACCGTTACCACCACACTCAACGAACTGCGCCGCGACAACCTCATCACCTTCAACCGCCGCCGCCTCCTCATCCGCGACCTCGACGCCCTGGAAAAACAAATCCGTAGTAGTACAGACGCCCTATAGGGCGTCTCCACTCCACCGCCCTATAGGGCGTCTCCACTCCACTGCCCTATAGGGCGTCTGTACTACCCGTATGGATCAAATCTATACAACTCACGAGACGGTATAGCCGGCCAGGTATGATGCACCAAATGATAGATACAGGCCTCCGTAACTCTGCGACCAAGAATCAGGTAAAAAAACCATTTTAAAAACCCTGGCAAACGCTTCGAAAACCCAAAGCGGTAAATGACAGGCTGATGAACCAGCCAGGAAAAAACAAACCAGGAAGTAAAACCCACCAAACGCATGGCAAGAAAAACCACCAAATATTTCTCAAAACCAAACGCCCAAATAAAAGCAAGCTGCAAAGGCGGGTAAATCAACAGCCGATAAAAACGGTGCCGACTTAAGCGACCATACTTAATGTCCAAGAACAATTGAACCTCCTCATAAAACAAACACGCCAACAAAGAGCCTAAAAAACCCCCCGATTCATACAGCGAGTGAGGATCACTTTCAGGATCAAGCCCCGGTGAAACCTCATGCACATGCGTAGCGTGATGCTTCAAATGCTTCCGCTTCACCGAATCATAAGGCTCATCCCAAGGGGTTACCACTACGGCAAAGCCCTCCGCTATGGCCTCCAACCAGCCCGGAAGACGGCTCCTGTGGTCAGCATGTGTCCTGTCGTGATTGGCCACAAAAGCCCGCGCCGCCAACATATAAAACAACAACAAGAAAACAGGCCACTGCAGGTACCCAAACCCGTAGAGCACAATCAACACATACAAAACCGTATTTAAAAACAAAATCTCAAGGTCTATAGAACTTTTGGCTTCCGGCCTGTAAAAAATCTGCTTATCGCCAAACTGAACGAAATGGCCGCTTTCTGTATTTCTGGCATTCATAATCAGATACACTTTGGTTACTGTCTGCCTCAAATATACGTCAAATATCAATGGTTCTTATATACTCATAACATCCAAACACCTCAAAAGCAACGCAAAAAATCATGTGGGGCCACACATATTGCAGCCCCACATAAGTCCACCCCTCACTCCCGCTCCAAACCAAAAGCAAAAACAATCAAATCCTGAGTCGTAACCATGCCGACCAATTTACCGTCATCTACGATGGGCAAAGCATGGAAGTGATTCCTGGCAAAAATACGGGCGGCCATCTCAACACTGTCTTCAGGGCGGGCCATCACCAAATCGCGAGACATGAAATCCCTGGCCTTAATGCTGCCAAACTCCTTGTCCGTAAACTCCTTGCGCACGGAAATGAGCCGCAAAATATCCTCCTTGCTGATGATGCCCACAATATCTAACCTGGAGTCTAAAATGGGAATATGCCTGAAGTTGTGCTTCTCAAAAGTCTTATCCACAATCCGCAGTGAATCGTCTTCATGCAGGGCGATGACGTGTTTTGTCATCACATCTCTCAGGGGCGTTTTCGGGTCCATAACTTCTTTTTTTAGTCTTTAAACGGATATAACGGTTTGGAAAAACCTGATTCAAGAGCCTGAACCGCTTGCACAGCCCAAGCCTCTTCACCTTGCACCGCTAAATTCGTTGGTCTAAATCCGGAAACAGATGATTTTCCTCACCTCCGAAAATGATTTTCCCCCCGACCCAAAAGGGCCGGAGGGAAAATTACAGCAGAGACGCCCTATAGGGCGTCTCTGCTGTACAATGCACCTCAAAAACAGCCGTGTGCATCGTCATACGCATTCGTAACGATAGTCTTCAAAGAGGTGCCTATATTGGAGTTCACAAAAACCGTTGCCTGCGTATCGTCCGGAAACTTAACTACGGCCGTCTTGAGCCAGTGATCATCGCCATAGTTCCAACCGCCCAGTTTGCAGTAATAGGTACCCCAGGTGCCGTTCTTCACCGTATTCCACAGGCCGGCATAATCATCGGTCATATAAACCCTCATGCCATCGTCAATGATGTCGTCGGAATACCACAGATAAGCCCAAAATTTCGCCAACTCATTGGCCGAAAGACACCAGCCAAAACCACCGGCTACGGAAGAAAAGTCTATGTTGGCACCCTTTCCGTCGGGGTCGTTCGCATCCTGATAAGCCAAAAGCGAATTGTGAAAATTCGTATTCAACCTCGCCGTTACACCAATGGGCTGAAAAACCTCTTCCTGAACATACTGCTCGTACAAAGCATTGCAAGTCGCCTCGTCATAATAACCGGAAGAAGGCGCATGCTCACCCCAAAGGATGGGAATGATCACGCGAAACATGGCGTGATAGGCATTATGGTAATAACCCACAGTAGTCGGACTGGCCCCTGCAGCCACATAACTCTTCAAATTGTCGTAAGTCGTAGCGCTAAAAGACTGCGAACCCGGCTCATTAAAACCCGCCTTGTGCGTCAGCAAATCCAAAAAAGTAACATTGGAAATACCAGGCCCCTGCACCCAATGCGAAGGCAGGTAAGGTGCAATAGAGGCATGGACAGAAACGCCTTTTTCATCCAACAATTTCAAAACCGCAGCAGTGGTGATCGTCTTGCTGACACTGGCCACGTGCATGATCTCGTGAATGTTCATATACTTATACCCATCAGCCACCGAGCGGGCAAGCCCCGAGCTTCCACTGGCCTTGACCTGCCCGTTTCGAGTAATCACATAGGCATAACCCATAGGGTTTTCCGCATCTAAAGAAGCCGTAAGGTTCTTCTCAAATTCCTCCAGGCTAAGAGTGTTGTTGTCACAAAGAACCGGCTCCTTTTCACATGAAGGAAGCGTAGTAAGCACAAAAAGTGCAAAAATACCGGAAAGAAGAAAGAGCTGTTTGGTTTTCATGGTGAGTGGGGTTTTAAAAATCAGAGAAAGTGCTTTCACCAACATATCTCCCTATTTCCCGTATCTTACCTTTTTCATACCTTGCAGGCAGCATGAAAAGCAGAAAAGAACAACTCAAAGGCTTTCGCCAAATGCTGAACGGGCTCAATGACGCCCAACGACAAGCCGTGGACCAAATCGAAGGCCCCGTGCTCGTGCTGGCCGGGCCGGGCACGGGAAAAACCCACATGCTCACCGCCCGCATCGGCCAAATCCTCCTCCAAACCGATACCAATCCCGAAAACATCCTCTGCCTCACCTTCACCGATGCGGCCGCACTCACCATGCGCAAACGCCTGCTCAAACTCATCGGGCCCGTCGCCCACCGCATCCACATCCACACCTTCCACGCCTTCGCCTACGGCATCCTGCGCGACTACCCCCAATACTTCGACTTCAAAGACTGGCAACTCATCACAGAACTCGAACGCATCGAAATCATCCACCAACTGCTCGACGAACTGCCCGCCGACAGCACCCTCAAAAAACAATACGCCGACCCCTATACACTGACCGGCCTGCTCGGAAAACTCTTCATAAACATCAAGGAAGAAGACTGGAACACCAATTACCTCCTTCAACAAACCCGGGCCTATACCGACAGCCTGCTCCAACGACCGGAATTCTACTACAAAAGAAAATCGGGAAAATACAAAAAAGGCGACCTCAAAGTCGAGCTCTATGAAAAAGAACTCGGCCGCATGCAGCTCTTCAGCGAAGCCGTCAAACAATACGACTCCTACACCTCAAAGCTCCGCCAACACAGCCTGATCGAATACGCCGACATGATCCTCCTCGTGCTGAATGCCTTCAAAAAACATCCCGACCTCCTCCTTCTGCAACAAGAAAAATACCTGTATTTCCTCGTAGATGAATACCAGGACACCAACAGCGCCCAAAACCAACTCCTCCTCCAACTCATCAACTACTGGGATGTCCCCAACGTCCTCATCGTAGGCGACGACGACCAGTCCATTTACGAATTCCAGGGCGCGCGACTCAAAAACCTCATTGACTTTTACAAGCGCTACCAAAATCACCTGTCCGTAAGCGTACTCACACACAATTACCGCTCCACGCCCGCCATCCTCCGGGCTGCCGGCAAGCTCATCGAACACAACTCCATCAGACTGATAAAAAAAGCGCCGGAGCTGTCCTTAGACAAAACCCTGCTCGCCGCCCGAGAAGACCTTCCCGACAAAGAAATTCCGGTACAGGTACTGAACTTCCCGACAGAATTGCATGAAGAAACCTGGCTGACCCAACAACTAAAAACCCTAAAAGAACAAAAATTCCCCTTAGAACACTGCGCACTCATCTACGCCCGCCACCGCCAAAGCGAACGCCTGCAAAGCCTGCTGGCCAAAGCCGGCATCCCCTTCCAAACCCGCAAACAAAGCAACGCCCTCGATCACCCTCTGGTACGCATTTGGCGAAAGCTGTTAGACTGGCTGCAAGCAGAAACAAACCATCCGCATCAGGGCGAACACCTGCTGTACAGCATCCTGCAAGCGCCTTTTTGGGGGCTTTCGCCAAATGCGCTCGCCCGCACAGCCCTGGCCCGCAT
>JALVES010000038.1 GCA_027030635.1 Saprospiraceae bacterium
GAACCATTTCAAAAACTAACTTATCTTTATTCTTCACCTTGGCCAGAATCTGCGTACCCGGCTTAAAGCGCTGTGCGATGATGTCGCGGGAGAGTTCGTCTATCAATTCGCGTTGCAAAACCCGCTTGAGGGGCCTGGCGCCAAATTGAGGGTCGTAGCCCCGCTCCACCAGGAAATCCACGGCTTCATCGGAGAGGCGGATGCTCAGCTCTTTGTCGGCCAGATATTTTTCGACCTTGTGCATCAACAAGCCGAGGATTTTTTTGATTTCCTCTTTCGTCAGTGGCAAAAACATGATGCGCTCGTCAATGCGATTGATGAATTCCGGACGCAGGTTTTCCTTGAGGCGGTTGAAGACTTCTTCTTTGGTTGTGGCAATGATTTCCGCCCGGTGCTTTTCGCCGAGGGCTTCCAGGTCCTCAAAGTTTTCGAGTATGATGTCGGAGCCCATGTTGGAGGTCATGATGATGATGGTGTTTTTAAAATTGGCCTCGCGCCCGCGGTTGTCGGTCAGGCGGCCATCATCCAGCACTTGCAGAAGGATGTTGAAGACATCCTGATGGGCTTTTTCAATTTCATCCAACAGGACAATGCTGTAGGGTTTGCGCCGCACAGCCTCGGTCAATTGTCCGCCTTCGTCGTAGCCCACATAGCCGGGAGGAGCGCCTACGAGGCGCGAAACGCTGTGGCGCTCCATGTATTCGCTCATATCTATGCGGGTAATGGCCTTTTCGTCGTCGAAGAGCACTTCGGCCAGGGCCTTGGCCAATTCCGTCTTTCCCACGCCCGTAGGGCCGAGGAAGATGAAGGAGCCTATAGGCCGGTTGCGGTCCTGCATGCCGGCCCTTGCGCGACGCACGGCATTGGCCACTGCGCGAATGGCTTCATCCTGGCCAATCACGCGGCGGTGAAGGTGTTCTTCGAGATGCAGCAATTTTTCCCGCTCACTTTGCAACATGCGCGCCACGGGGATGCCCGTCCATTGGGCTACCACCTCGGCAATGTCATTGGCCGTAACGGAGTCGGCAGTGAGTCGCTTTTCATCGGGCAGTTCGTGGAATTTTTTTTCAGCTTTTTTTAATTCCTCTTCCAGTTTGGGCAGTTCTCCGTAACGTATGCGTGCGACCTCTTCAAACTTGCTGCTGCGTTCGGCGCGGGCGGCCTGATGCTGCAATTTTTCAATCTTCTTTTTCAAAGCCTGGATGCTGTCCATCAGCTCTTTTTCCTGTTGCCACACGGCCATCAGGGCATCTCGCCGCTCTCTCAAATCGGCGATTTCTTTGTCCATGGCAGCCAGTTCCTTTTTGGAAGCAGCCGTATCGGCACCCTCTGTTTTGAGCATTTCGCGCTCGACTTTGAGTTGGTCCAGCTTGCGATTGAGAGCATCTATTTCGCCGGGCTCTGAATCCAGCTCCATGCGCAATTTGGCGGCAGCCTCATCAATCAGGTCGAAGGCCTTGTCCGGCAAATAGCGGTCGGTGATATAGCGATGCGAGAGCTCCGCGGCTGCGACCAGGGCTTCGTCCAGAATTTCTATTTTGTGATAAATTTCGTAGCGGTCCTGCAACCCCCGCAAGATGGAGATCGTCTCCTGTACGGAGGGCTCATCAATGACCACCGTTTGGAATCGCCGCACCAGGGCCTTGTCTTTTTCAAAGTATTTTTGGTACTCATCTAAGGTCGTAGCGCCTATGGTGCGCAACTCACCACGGGCCAAAGCCGGCTTCAGGATGTTGGCAGCATCTACGCCTCCCTGACTGGCGCCGGCACCCACGAGCGTATGGATTTCGTCTATGAAGAGGATGATCTCTCCGCTGCTGGCTGCCACCTCCTTGATGATGGCCTTTAAGCGCTCTTCAAATTCGCCCTTAAATTTGGCTCCGGCAATGAGGGCTGCCATATCTAAGGTGTAAATGGTTTTGTTGCGCAGATTCTCAGGCACGTCTTTGTTGACAATGCGCCAGGCGATGCCCTCAACGATGGCCGTCTTCCCCACGCCCGGATGCCCGATGAGCAACGGATTGTTTTTCTTGCGACGCGAAAGGATGTGCAAAACCCGGCGTATTTCTTCATCGCGCCCGATGATGGGGTCCAACTTCCCTTCTTCGGCTCGCTTATTCAAATTGATGGCATAGCGTTCGAGGATGTCGTAATTGTCATCGGCCGTTTGGTCGGAAACCGTTTTGCCTTTTCGCACACTGACAATGCCCTCTTTGATGACTTCGGGCGTTACGCCCTGCTCCCTGAGCAGACTGGCAGCTTTGTCTTTACCTGCTAAAATGCCCAGCAGCATCAACTCCATGGAGATGTACTGATCGTCAAATTCCGGCAGCAACTTTTTGGCACGCGACAAAGCCGCATTGGCATTTTTGGTCAGGTACTGTTTCTCTACGCCTTCCACCTTGGGGAATTTCCTCATCTCGGCCTGCAACTGTACCTTGAGCTTGTCCAAATCCACCCCTGCTCTTTTGAGCAGATAGGAAAGCAAATGTTCATCCGTATCCAACATGCCCTTCAGCAAGTGAACCGTATCTACATTTTGCTGTCCCAGCTCTGCTGCAAGGCGCTGAGCTTTGAGGATGGATTCCTGTGCCTTAATGGTGAAATTATCGTGGGTCATTGGGGTTTGTTTTTCTTCACAAAAGAGTTACCTGTCTTCTCAATTTTCTTCTCCCAGGCCATTCACTGCACTTTTGTGCATGGTAACGGCAATGGTCTTCATCCTGAAATAAGCCTCCGAGATGTAAACCACCCCGCCATAAGGGCCTATGTTGCCCCACGAATTTTTGACGATGTAATACTTGGTGCCGTTTTGATCATGTGCCATGCCAACAATGTGCATGAGGTGATCATCCGTAGTGGAAAAATTCATAAAAGCCCGCTGACGCATTTCCTGGGTAACCTGCAGTTCTTCCCCCGGTTGTGTAAAAAGATCCGAACGATTCGGGTCTTCAGGCAAAACGGCTAAACCGGCACGGGCCGAAAAGCCCTCTTCACTCACATCTCCATCCCAGGCCACCGTATAACCTTTGGCAATGGCTTCATCCACCACAGACACCAGTTCGTCCAAAGGCAGGTTGTAATAGCTCCCATTGGAATAATTGTCCGGAATTTCCAACACAAAAGAGGTGTGAAACGGATGATGTGTAAAAGACGTAAAACTGATGTAATCCTCCGGAGAAATGCCCAGGCTTTCGGCAAAAGTCCTCGGCGTATAAGACTTGCCCCGATAATTAAAATGCTTTGGGACGGGCTGCATATAGACATCGAGTACGGCTCTGAAAGCATCGGGCCAATAAGGCGAGGGATGTTTGCCCTTGAGCACACCGTCCAACATGCCTTTGAGCACGGCCTCCATCTCACTGTGGTCATAGCGTTTTTGCCCGGGCAAAAGCCCGCTATACACCTCCTGTGGCACGACCCCCGCCAGGCTTACGGCCCGCAAAACATCGTGAGCCAGGCTCCCCTGCCCAAAATTGGCCTTGCCCTGTCTCAGGATATAGTTTCGCGCCTTGTCCTCATAAATAGTCCGCACAGTAAACATCTCCGACAAATCATGCTCTCCCTTGCCCATACGAAGCAATTCCGACTCCAGAAAGGAAGTCGTGGCAAAGCTCCAGCAGGTACCCGTCCGGTCCTGGCTTTTGACACCGGTATGGCGGCAATCTTTATCCACCGTAAATTCATACTGGGCGGGTAAGAGTACGGCCCAAAAAAGGAAGCTCAGTAAAAGTGTTATTCTTTGGTACATAGGTTTTGGTTTTAAGCAAATGCTTCGACCGGCCTGCGCGCTCGGCATACTTGCCATAACAATAAGAGGCAAAGATAAAGAAAGTTGTCGAAATCCTTATCAGGCATAGCATCGCCAAGAAAGCAGAGAGAAGAAGGCCAACTTCTTAAAAGTTTTTATCTTTGCTTCCATGCAAAAACTACCTATCGGCATACAAGACTTTGAGAAGCTCAGAGAGGGCAACTTCATTTATGTAGATAAGACCAAAATCATCTACGAGTTGTGCGCTCATGGAGGATACTACTTTCTTTCCCGCCCGCGTCGCTTTGGCAAATCTCTGCTGATAAGCACAATGAAAGAGCTCTTCTCCGGCAACAAGAAGTTGTTCAAAGACTTATGGATAGAAGGCAAGTGGGACTGGAATAAAACTTATCCTGTTTTTCATATCCCTTTTGCGAGCTTAGACTACAAAGTCAATGGCCTGGATGTTGAATTACAAAAACGCTGTCAAGACATTGCACACACTCATGGCATTCAACTAAAGAGCGATAGCCTGAAAAACCAATTTCAAGAGTTGCTTAAAAAGCTTTCTCAGAAAAAAGGCCCGGTCGTCTTGCTAATAGACGAATATGACAAACCCATTATTGACTTTCTCGGCGACGAGATAAAACAGGCTAAACAAAACCAACAAATCCTCAAAAACTTTTACTCCGCCATCAAAGACAGTGACTCCTATCTACACATGGTCTTCATTACCGGAGTCTCGAAATTCAGCAGAGTCAGTATTTTCTCTGATTTAAACAACTTAGAAGACCTGACCATAGGTGATTACCTTACAGCAGGGATGATGGGATACACCCAAAAAGAACTCGAACATTATTTTCAGGAATACATCCCTCCAACAGCCAAAACGTTGCAAATTTCTGAAGAAAAATTACTGGACGAAATCAAAGCATGGTATAACGGCTACAGTTGGGACGGCAAATGCTTTGTTTACAACCCTTTTTCAATCCTTAATTTCTTCAAAAAAAGAGCCTTTTTTGATTTTTGGTTTCAAACTGCCACCCCCACCTTCTTGATCGAGCTTATCAAAAAGAAACCTTATTACGATTTTGACAGTGTGGAAGTCGGCTTAGCAGCTTTTGAATCATTCGACTTGGAGCATATCAGTACAATCTCCCTTTTGTTTCAAACCGGCTATCTAACCATTAAGTCCATCAATGAATATCAAATCGCGACACTGGGCTACCCCAACAGAGAGGTCAAACACTCCATGCTTAGTCATTTAATGACCGTCTTTGCTGATGTAAAATAGGAAAGCCCGCTTCGCGGGCTTTCCTATCTACTATCACTTCAAGCGAAGCATCTTCCTCACGGCCGTGTACTCCCCGCATTCTAAGCGGTAGTACAGCACGCCCGTGGCGTTCAAATCCTTCACTTCGATTTCGTGGTAGCCGGCACCGTACTCCCCGCTTATCATGCGAAGCACTCTGCCCTCTGCATCTAAGAGCGTCAGCACCGCCTCGCCGCCTTCGGCCAAGTGGAAGCCTATCTGCGTGCGCTCTGCAAACGGGTTCGGCTCGTTCTGATACAGGGCGTAGTCCTTCACGGCAGGCTCGCCGCCTATGTGCAGCTGCACATCCAGCTCACTGCCGTCGGCAGCATAC
>JALVES010000039.1 GCA_027030635.1 Saprospiraceae bacterium
TGGCCTTTTTATGTTGGATGTGGATTTTCAGCACGATGGCCAGGGCGGTCACTTTAAAATCAAGGCAGATGGCCAGATTTATGGCCCGTACAGCTATGCCGATTTGCCCGTAACCATTGGGCCTTTCCTCGGCGATTCCACTACGGTTTATCCCATTCTCATCCGGGACACGGAGGACCCTGCCTGTAAGTTGGTCGGAAGTTTTGGGCCTGTGGATTGCGGAAATGACTGCGTTTTGTATCAGGTTGAACTCGACTATATCGAAAGCGATGGGGAGGCTCTGACTTATCAACTGGATTTAACGGCTGTCAATCCGCTTTCGGACCAGTTTGAGGTGCATTTCAACGGGGAGTTTGTTGGCATGTTCTTTTATGCCGATCTGCCTGTGATACTCGAATTGCCCTGTACAGATTTGCCGGAAGGCGAATTGACCATCTGCGACGCTGAGGGTACTTCCTGTTGCGTGAGCGTAGCTGTGGATATGACTCCCTGTCTGGCCTGCCACATAGGAGAATTGGTGGTCGAGCCCCATACATGCGATGCCGATGGCAACTTCTTCTTTGATCTGGATTTCCCCCATCAAAATGGCTCTGCCGGAGGCTTTAAAGTAGTGGTGAACGGCCAAAATATGGGCATTTACGGCTACGATGAATTGCCTTTGACGCTGGGCCCGCTGGCCGGAGACGGCAGTACGATTTACCATGTTGTAGTACGCGATTTAGACGATCCATACTGCTTTCAGGATGCCGATTTTGGGCCTGTGGATTGCAATGAGCCTTGCGTTGGCCCGCCGGTTTATGCAGAGTTGATTGGCGAAGGCGATGAAGGCTTTTTGGTGCTGATTGGTCAAACCGGCCCGGGGCTTACCTCTCCTGTGGATGTATATCTCAACGACATCTTCGTAGGCACCTTTGAGCATCTGCCGAATGATCCTGCGATAGTTACTGTTCCCTGCGGCGTTCCCTCGCCCATTTCGATAACGGTTTGTTATCACGACATTCCGGATTGCTGCACATTGATTGAGTTGGAATTGCCCGATTGCATTGAGTGTCACATCTTTAATGTGGAGGCGGAGCACATGCCCTGCAATGCAGACGGATTTTTTGAGGTCATCCTGAATTTCGATTATGTCAATGTAGGTGATCAGTTTAAGGTGGTGGGCAATGGTATGAACTATGGCTTGTTCAACTATGCCGACTTGCCCATCACCCTGGGGCTTTTTGAAGGCGATGGCGTTACTGTGTACGAATTTATCATTACGGATGTGGCCGATCCCACTTGCAGCAACTTCACGGAGTTGGGGCCGGTGGACTGCTCTACAGAGTGTTCGATCTTTGATTTGACGGCTACGCCGGGCGATTGTGCTGCCGATGGCACCTACAGCCTGACCATAGATTTTGACTATCAGAATCCGGGTAATGATTTCTTTGACTTGTACATAGACGGCACTTTTTACGATTACTACCCGCTCAGCGATTTGCCACTGACCATTGATGGACTGGAGCCCTCACCGGTTCCTCTGGTGCATGTCCTGGTTTGTATCAATGATGTACCCAATTGTTGTGAGGATACAAACTACGAGGCGCCCTCTTGTGTAGTGTTTGAAGAAATTTGGCCCGGTGATGCAAACCGCAATGGGGAGGCCAATTACGACGACTTGCTGAACATTGGCCTGGCTTATGGTGCCGAGGGGCCGGAGCGTCCTTTGCAAGGCATTGACTGGGAAGCTCATGTAGGGCCGGACTGGCCGCAAAACTTTGCAACCGATGCACTAAACTACAAGTTTGCCGATTGCAATGGAGATGGCATCATCAATGAAGGAGACGTGGAAGCCATTGAGCAAAATTACGGCCTGAGCTATTCCGAGCCCATTCCCATACCTGCCCAAGAGGCTACGGAGAACGATCCGCCCATCTATTTGTCGCTACCGCCTGCCATACCCAACGGCCCATTTGAGGCTGATGTCATGCTCGGTACCGAAGACATTCCGGTTGATGCCATTTACGGTTTGTCCTTTAAAGTGCAGTTTGACCCGCAGGTAATCATGCCCAATTCCATTGATGTAACTTTTGATGACTCCTGGTTGGCTGCCGGTGGGCAGGTGCTGAGCATAGACCGCACTTTGGCTGCCGAGGGGGTGGTAGAAATAGCCATTACGCGCATTGACCACAACGATGTGGGAGGCTATGGCGCCATGGCCAATTTCATCGGCATCATTGATGATGTCCTCGGTAAAGGGGAGATGCAGATCAGCATTCTCGATGTACATGCTCTGCGGGCTGATGAAAGCCCTGTGCCTCTGTTCAAAATGCCGGCACAGACAGACATCAGCACTTCCGTGCAAACGCCAAGCGCGGCAGAGGGCATTAAGGTCTTCCCGAATCCGACTTCCGATTGGTTGTACTTCGATTTGCCGCAAGGCGTAGAAATAGAACGCATACGGATATACGACGCTCAGGGGCGCCTGCAGTTCGTCAGCTTAGATGGCAGCCGCGTGAATTTGGGGCATTTGCCGAAAGGCATCTACTTCCTGCAAATCGAAACGCGGGCAGGCGAAGTCGTTTACCGCAAGATTGTACACTGATGAACCACATTGGAGGGGGAGTGCTCCTCCTCCAATGTGGTTTGTGGTTGGGCGAGGCTATGCGAACAATGGTTTGCAGGGTCTTGCCCAAACTTTTAGAGGCCGATGCCCCTGCATCGGCTTTTTCTTTGTACCTTTGCGGCCATTTTAGAACGAATCCGGCCGCAGGGCCATAAAATTTTTCCATGCAACCCATTCGAAACATTGCCATCATCGCCCACGTAGATCATGGCAAAACCACCCTCGTTGACAAGATCATCCATCACTGCGAAGTGCTCGACAAACGCAAAGATGCGGGGGAGTTGATCCTCGACAACAACGACCTGGAGCGTGAGCGCGGCATCACCATTTTGTCGAAAAACGTGTCGGTGGTTTACAAGGGAGTCAAGATTAACATTATTGATACACCCGGACACGCCGATTTTGGAGGAGAGGTGGAGCGCGTTTTGAAGATGGCCGATGGTGTGCTGTTGTTGGTGGATGCCTTTGAAGGCCCCATGCCGCAAACGCGTTTCGTCTTATCGAAGGCGTTGGAACTGGGCCTCAAACCGCTGTTGGTAGTCAATAAGGTTGACAAGGAAAACTGCAGGCCCGATGAGGTGCATGAGGCAGTTTTTGACCTGATGTTTAACTTAGATGCCACCGAAGAACAATTGGATTTTGAGACCATTTACGGCTCTTCGAAATACGGTTGGATGAGCCGCGACTGGCGCGAGAAGACTTCGGACATCAGCGCTTTGTTGGATGCCATTTTGGAGGTCATTCCCGAGGCGCCTTACCGGGAAGGCAGCTTGCAGATGCAGATTACTTCCATGGATTTTTCGCCTTTCACCGGTCGCATCGCCATCGGGCGCGTCTATCGCGGAGATTTGGAGGAGAACAAAGACTATATGCTCTGCAAAAAAGAGGGGCAGAAGAAGGTGCGCATCAAGGAGATTTCCGTATTTGAAGGGCTGGGTAAAGCGCGCGTTTCGGCGGTGCGCAGTGGAGATATTTGCGCCATTACGGGTTTGGACGATTTTGAAATCGGAGACACCATTGCAGATTTGGAGGCGCCCGAAGCGCTGCCGCGCATTTCGGTGGACGAGCCCACCATGAGCATGTTGTTTACGATCAACAACTCGCCCTTTTTTGGCAAGGAGGGCAAGTTCGTCACCTCCCGTCACTTGCGCGAGCGCCTGCTGAAAGAGACGGAAAAGAATCTGGCCTTACGCGTGGAACTGACCGATACGGAAGACAAATTTAATGTCTATGGCCGCGGTATTCTGCATCTTTCCATACTGATTGAGACCATGCGTCGCGAGGGTTATGAGTTTCAGGTTGGCCGCCCCAAAGTGTTGATTCAGGAGACGGAGGAGGGCAAGATGGAGCCTTATGAGATTTTGGTGGTAGATGTGCCTGAAGCGAGTTCAGGCAAGGTCATTGAGTTGGTTACGCAGCGCAAAGGAGAGCTGTTGGTCATGGAGCCCAAAGGCGATTTGCAGCATCTGGAGTTTGAAATTCCTTCTCGCGGCCTGATTGGTCTGCGCACCAACATCCTCACGGCTTCGGCCGGGGAAGCCATTATGACGCACCGCTTTAAAGCCTATAAGCCTTGGAAGGGCGAGCTCAACGGCCGGATCAAGGGAGCTATGGTCTCTATGGAAAAAGGCCAGGTATTGGCCCATGCTTTGGATCGCCTGCAAGACCGCGGCAGTTTCTTCGTGGAGCCGGGCGATCAGATTTACAAGGGGCAGGTGGTAGGCGAGAATACCCGCGAAAACGACTTGGAAGTCAACCTCATCAAGGGTAAAAAGCTCACCAACATGCGTGCTTCGGGCTCTGATGATGCGGCCCGCATTGCTCCAAAGATTCAGTTTTCTCTCGAGGAATTTCTGGAATACATCCGCGACGACGAGTATTTGGAGGTTACGCCGGAGAGCCTGCGGATGCGGAAGATTCCCTGAGGGGTTGTTTGAGCGGCTCATGCCGCTCAAACAATTATTTCCCATCCACATAATCCTGCAGGTATTGGAAGTGTTTTCCGAGGGCGCCGCCTTTGGCTATGGTGGCTCGTTCGAGCATATCGCTATGGGGCTTTACGAGCTCGGGCATGACATGCGCTACGAATTGCGCGCCGAAGGCTGTGGAGGCATCGCGAGCCAGCTCGTTGGGCAGGTTGTCAATGGTCATCATGTCAATGACGTGTTCCTGGTGTGGTTCTGTTTCCTGCCCTGTGCGGGGGTCGAAGCCGAAGACGGGGTCGGCGATGGTACTGGCTTTGATGGTTGCGGGTATGGAGGCTTCGGGAGCAATGTCGCAGGTTACATCGGCGATGACGCGGATGCGAAAGTCGGGTGTATTCATCTCCTCCAGGGTGAAAAAAGCGGGGGCGCCTTTTTTCCAGAAAATGCCATTGATGAAGATGTCGCTTTGGCGGTAGTAGCGTTGGAAATTGCTGACAAAGGCTTCCGGTTCTCGATAAAAGTCTTCTTTTTGGAAGGGTTTGCCATCGGCACGTCTGACGTATTCCAGGGAGGATATTTGGGTAAATACGGGTCTGTCGAACCGTTCTCTTTCGAGAAATTCCGTGCTGCTCACTTCTGCTATGCCCATATCTCTCAGCACTTCGGCTGAGCCATTAGCTACACGCCCCGTGCCCGTGAGAACGATTTTTACCGGAGGGATTTGCAGGCGGGTATAGTGTTCCTTTACGGCTACTTCATAGGAGGGGAGGTCTGTGAGCCGTGCGAGTTTAAAAGCTCCTGTGCGTTTTCCGTAGGTGTAGAGGGCATTGTGAGCGCCCACCATGCCGGCAAAGCGCCCAAAGGCGATGATGCGATGGCCGTTTTCGTCTGTCAGGACTTCGTAATCTATGAGGTGTATGCGCTTTTCAAGTATGGCCCGCAACAGCTCTCTGTTGTAGGGTTGTTTTTTAATGGTGTGGGAAAAGAAAAAATAGGTCTTCTCCGGAATGAGCTGGTGGATAGGCACTTCCTTGACGCCGAGGAGGATTTCCCTGTCTTCGAGATTGGCGGAAAGCGGGACACCTGCCTGCATGTACTCAGCATCGCTGAAGCAACGGGTGGGAGAGGGTTCGACGAGGAGATCAACTTTGTATTTGTTGATGAGTTGTGCGCATTCTGTGGGGTTGAGAGGCACGCGGGTGTCGGGTGGAATTTTCCCTTCTCTGATGATTCCTATTTTCATTTGTCGTTTTGTTTAGGCGTTCATCCATTGCTCGGCTGAGGAGATGGACTTTACTTGAGTGTTTTGTGTTTCGAGGAAGCGTCTTATTTGCAATTCCCATAGTGCTGCTGCATAGGGCGTTGGGGCCATCAGGCCGTCTATGAGAAGAAGCCCGGCAGGTGCAGCGGTTTTGGGGTTGTGTATTTCCAGGGCGAGTTCGCGTTCGTTGTGTCGGAGTTTGATTTCCGTGTCGGGTTCTTTCTTGAGTGTCTTTTGTTTTAATTGCTCGATCAATGCAGGGCAGGGCAGAGGCGGCGTACTTTGTTTGTGCGGAGGTTTTTTGTTGATTTTTTTGAGCAGGGGGTGTTGGTCGTTGAGGGAATGTATGAGATAGACGGCTTTGTTTGCCATTTGTCGGAGCCGGTTGATTTGCAGGCTGATTTTTTGCTGTGTTTTCGCGGGCATTTTATCGTCGTCGAGGCAGAGTGAGACGAGTAGGAGGTCGTATTGGCTGCCGATTATTTCTTCGGGGCTGAAGACCGCCAGCCCCCGGCGCATCAATTCGGGCAGGAGTTGTTTTTCATCTTGTTTTTTCTGCATTTGCAGGCGTCGCAGGTAGTCGTTGAGAAGATTTCGCTGGGCCTGATTGAAGGCTGCCATGGCGACACGGGGCCAGGTTTTTCCTTCAGCCGGTTGCAGTTTGTTGAGCATTTGGATGAGCAGGTCTGCTTCGGCCAGATTGCTTCCGTCTGCTTCACAGGGGCTGCCGGCTGTGATGAGCCGCAGTTCGGCCAACTCGGTGTCGGGTGTTTGGGGGATGCGGGCATCGGCCTGAGTAGTTTTTTCTGCAGAGCGCCAGGCCCAGCGGCTGCAGGGTATTCCTGCTTGGTGAGCCGCTTTTTCCCATGTGTTTGGCAGCTTGCCGGCATCTATGAGCAGCAGATAGTTGCAGGCTTTCGCCAAATGGGGAAAGAGCTCTGTTGCTGTGAAGCTGTTCATGAGCAAAACCGGAAAACGGCATGAGAGTTGGGTGGCAGCGTCTTCTACCTGTTGTTCCGTTGATGTACGTTGTTCTTTGTTGGCAGATTTGTGTGGGTTGTATTTTGACAGGCTTGTACTTTTTTTAAGCCAGAGCGTTTGGATGAAATCCGGCATTTTTTGTTGAAGCTTTTGAATTTGCCGGAGTGTTTTTTCGAATTGTTCGGGTCCGGGTTCCTGTCGCATGAGCGGGTCGTAGTGCTTGTGCAGGAGGCGATCGTAGTACCAGCTCAGGAAAGCGGCGTGCCAGTTCATGGGATTGATGCGTGCCAGGGCGAGGATGACTTTTCTGGATTTGGCAGGCAGTTTGAGTAAGAAGTGCTGCCAGGGGTAAAGCGCTTTGAACTCGTTGAGGTGATAGCGGGTGTTTTCGAGTTTTTCCAGGATTTGCTCTAAGAGTTGTTGCCGGGCGGGCAGGGTAAGTACGCGATTTTCGAAGGGCGTGTGGTAGAGTTTGCCGGCGTTGATGTCTTCGATGAGCTCGTCGAAGGCTTGTTCGAGAGTGCTTATCTCTTTGGCGGTGGGGGCAATTTCCCAGGCGGTTTTTGCGCTTAGCCTGCGGCAGTGGTCTTCCATCTCCTGGCGTTTGTTGTTTCGCCACAGGGTGAGCGCTTCAGGTATATTTTGAAGGTGTTCGGCTATGCGTGCCGGCAGCAGGGCTGGTGTTGGCGCAGGCAGTTTGGTCTGCAGATCCGGTGTTTTTGCCAGTTGCTGTCGCAGTTTTGAGTATTCTTCTAACAGTGCTTTGCGGGCATGCAGGGTTTCGGATGCCTGTTTGGACAGGCGTGCTTTGAGTTTGAGCATACTCAGCCCGTTGAAGCGGAAAGGGCGGCCGTATTTTTGTGCGCCATTTGCGATTTGGTCTTGCACTTTCCGGATGGCTGCTTCTATTTGCAGGTAGTTGTCTTCGAGGTATTGCAGCAATTCGGAGCGATAGCGGGCCTGCAGATGGATGAGGCGGTGGTGGGTTTCGTGCAGTCTTTCGGCAAAGGCATCTAAGCGTTCTTCGATGGCTTTTTGAGCTTCGGGTTGCGCCATGGAGGTAAAGAAGTCCGGGTGCAGATCGCGGAGGGGATGTTTGGGGCGCCGTATCTTTTGGAAAAGTCGTTCAGCGCGTTGTAATTCGCGGCTGAGTTGTTCGCTTTCCCGGGGGGTAAATTCCAGGCCGTCGAGTGAGCTGACGGAGCCGAGTATTTCCCGTCCTGCCCGGGCTTGATGGAGTAGGAATCTTCCAACCCATTCTTCAAAATTCAGGCCGTCTTTGCGTGTCGCCCGGAGCAGTTCGTGGCGGCGGTTGATTTGGTTGAGCAGTTGAGAATGATGCAGCAATTCGGCTTGCATGTCTTGAAAATCCCGGTCTGCTGATTTGCTGAGCGCAGGAGCAGATTTGGCGAAAGCCTCTAAAAGTTTAAGCGCTGTTTTTGTGTCCTCTTTCTTTTGTTGCCAAAGGAAGTTCAGCCCGTCCAATTGCCGGTCATGGAGCAGTTTTTGGAGGTGCTGTAGAGGGCCTGTTTTGTCGGAGACTACTATGGTGGTGCGACCATTGGCAAGCAGTAGGGTGAGAAGTTCGGTGATGGTATTCATACCGGCACGAAAGTCTTCACAGGCAATGTATGCGCGAGGACTCCGGAGGGCTGTTTCTAAGGCAGAGCTTTGGAGGGGAGGCAGGGTGCGCAGACCGATGCGGTGGTTGAGCAAATTGTTTATGGGAGTTGGAGGGGCTTTTTCCTGCTCATTTTCGGGAATGGGGCTTTGACTACGCGGGAAAAAGCCAAGCATGGGGCTGCGTATTATGCAGGCAGAGGGCAGTGGTTTTTCAGGCTCTTTTTCCGGAAGAGGATGCAAGTCGTCTTCCTCCATGGGCCAGTGGGTTTCAGTAGCGAGGAGGAGCAGTAGTTTTTTTAGGGTTCGGTCGTTGAGGTTTTCCTTCCGGCAAATTTCTTTTTGGGCCTCCCGCAAGAAGATGTCGGCTCCCGACTCGCGCAGCAGATTGGCTGCGGGAGGGTAGATGAAGATGTCTTGTTCGGGTTTGTGTTTGAGTGCCCAGTCGTTGTATTCCGTGAGGGAAGGTTCCAGGCTGGTTGGCAGGATGAAGAGGGGTAGTATTTCGCCTTCCGGCAAATAGATGAGCGGAAAGCCGAGGCCAAGTTGCTCATCGCCACTGCTCAGTCGGCAGGCCCGGCTGATGGTGTGGAAGGTTCTCAGGGCATCAGCAGAGCCGACCTGGTCGTGAAGATGCAGGGGCGGTGCGGTGCGGTTGAATAACCACTGCGCCACACTCCCTGCACCCTCAGAAGACTCCTGCCCCGTGAGGCGCAGTAAGTCAAGTGGAGGGGTGATGTAAGAGTGTCGGTCTTTCGTTTTTTTCATGGGGCTTTCATCGGTGAGTGTGTGTTTATTGTTTCATGCCACCGGAGACTTTTTCGCCATTGCGATATTGGTATTCCATGACGACCTTGCCTTCTTCGTCATAGTAGCGATAGAAGCCATCCTGCTTGCCGTTTTTGAATTCGGCTTCGCTTTGGATTTTATCGCTTTTGGGGTAGTTTTTGATGTAAAGCCCATCGAGCAACCCGTTTTTGTAGTGACGGATTTCTTTGATGCGCCCGTAGTCATAGGTGGCATAGCGGCCATGGAGTTTGCCGTTGAGGTAGTGGGCTATTTTCTCCAATTGCCCGCGATTGCCGTACTCAATGAGCACGCCATTGGGCAGGCCGTTGTGGAATCCCTGTACGCTTTTGGCAATTTGCTTTTCATCGGTGGTGTGGTAAGTTACCCAGGTGCCTTCCTTTTTGCCATCGCGCAGCAGTCCTTCTTCTACGAGTCGGCCGTTTTGGTCTTTCTTCACGGCCATTTTGGTGTGCGTACCCGGTATGGGCGTCAGTTCATAGCCAGATTCATCAATGGTACTTGCCTCTCCGGTTCCGGTAGCTGCCTGCTGCTCGCAGGCCGATGCCGGAAACAGGAGCAGGAGTAACGGAATGAGGGTTTGTATTTTCATGGCGTTTGTGTTTGGTTTTTGATGGAATGAGTGGGGCAAAAGTAGGGGTTTTTTGGGAGAAAATTTGGGGGGTGGGAGGGGGGTATTTGCTTAAGCATTGTTTGCTACAGACATGTCATGTCTATAAGACATGACATGTCTCGCGCGCGCGCGTAACGCGCCCGCACACACGCCCGCGTACGCGCGCGCGAGCCCCCCGGCTCATCCGAGGTAAACAAGCCCCCCCTTCTGTCCTTGATTTTTCTGGAGGGGCTTGCGTATCTTTGCGCCAAACTCAGGAAATCATGCACCCGAAAATAGATTTTCACTTCTTTGGCCTGCATCTGGTGGGGCCCAACAACTTTGTAACCAGCCATTTGATTGTGGTCGCGGGCTTTACGGCGGCTTTTCTTTTGTCGAGGGAGACTTCCATGCGCCTCGGACAGCAGGCTCAAGGGGTTACGGAGGGGCGGCGCTATTGGGTGTGGTTTTTGTTTTTGCTGGGCTTGCAGGCCATGGTCTCGGCCTTTGGGCATTTGGGGAAGTATTATGGGGGTGATTATCTCTTGCTGCTTTCCTTTTTCATCAACACGCCCTTGATGTATTTGCTGGGCCTGGCCTTATTGAGTGAGATGGAAGACATTTCGGAAGCAGCCCGCCGGCGGTGGAAGTGGTTTTTGATTGTGCAGGCAGTGGTTTATACGCTGGCTGTGCCTTTGGTACATCACTTTTGGGTTTCTATTTCGAATGCAGTGGTGAGTCTGGCCACTATTTTACCGGCCAATATCGCTTATTGGTACAGGCAGAAGCGCATGGATGTTTTTTGGCCGAGGCTCGGGGCTGAACTGGCTACGCTGGGGGCAGGCCTGGTCTATGCTTTTCATGTGCGTTTGGCCGATTGGTTCGACAAAGACGACTTTGGGCATGTTTTTGTGGTACTTTCCATCCTTTGTTTTTACTTGAGCATCCGGGCTGTGGAAGGGAGGAAAGAAATCCGTGAACCCGCGCGTCTGCACACGGATTTGAGCCGATAAAGGCAGATTTTTACAGCACTTTTCTAAGGGCTTATTTACGCACTTCCATCTCAAAAAAAAGTTCGTTGCCAAGGCGGGGCTTGATGGAGTTTTTGCAAATATCCATTTGCAAGACATTAAAGTGGGGCTCAAAATAGGTGAGGTATTCTTCTTTGCAGCCGCCGAAGGGCGGGCCCGGACGTTCAAAGGGCGTGGCAAAAAGCAGGCCTGTGAGGCGGCCTCCGGGCGAGAGTAGCTCAGCACATTTTTTGGCGTAAGCCGGTCTCATGGAAGGGTCAATGGCACAGAAGAAAGTCTGTTCCAGGATGAGGTCATAGGCGGGTTCCAGGCTAAAAAAATCCTGTACGAGAATGTGCTCATCGGGAAAAGCTGGCTGCAGGCTTTTGAACATTTGCACAGCCTCAGGAGCCCACTCACAGATATACGTTTGGCGAAAGCCCATATCCCACAAATATCTCGCCTCATGCCCGCGGCCTGCTCCGGGTATGAGGATGCGCAACTCTTTGTCTTGCAGCTGGTCCACATAGGTGCGGATGGGGGGCGAAACCTGCCCCAAATCCCAGCCAAGTTGTTTTTGGCGATAGCGTTCGCGCCAGAAGTCTTTGTCCATGCTTGCAAATGTACTTATCTTTGCGGAAAATCTAAGCATGCCCAAATCTTCCCGCTACGAGCAACGCGGAGTTTCTGCCGACAAGTCAGAAGTCCATGCCGCCATTCAACAGATGGACAAGGGGTTGTTCCCTCTGGCGTTCTGCAAAGTCTTGCCCGACCTGACAGGCGGCGATGCCAATTTTGTCAACCTCATGCATGCCGATACGGCGGGTACCAAAGTGATTTTGGCTTATCTGTATTGGCGCGAAACGGGCGATCTCTCAGTTTGGGAAGGCATTGTTCAGGATGCTCTGGTGATGAATCTGGATGACCTGGCCGCTGTGGGCTGTACCAATGATTTTGTCGTTTCTTCCACCATTGGGCGCAACAAGCACCTGATTCCGGGCGCGGTGCTGCAGACCTTAATAGAAGCCCAGCTTTCCTTTGCGGCAAAAATGGAAAAGTACGGCATCCGCCTGCATCTCAGCGGAGGCGAAACGGCCGATGTGGGCGATGTGGTGCGCACGGCCGATGTGGGCTTTACAGCTTTTGCGCGTTTGGCCCGCAAAGACTTGATTGTCAATGACATTCGCCCGGGCGATGTGGTGGTGGGCTGGGCTTCCTTCGGGCAGTGTGCCTATGAGGAGGAGTACAACAGCGGCATCGGCAGCAACGGGCTGACTTCCGCCCGCCATGACATGCTCAACAAGTATTACGCAGAGCATTATCCCGAATCTTACGATCCCGCTACGCCTCCCGATCTGGTCTATACCGGTCCCTACCGACTGACAGATGAGGTGGAGATAGAGGGTGATAAGATGCCTGTCGGCAAATTGTTGCTCAGCCCGACGCGCACTTACCTGCCTGTGCTGCAAGCCTTGTTGCCGGAGCTTCCGCCGGGGGCCATTCACGGCATCATCCACTGTACCGGCGGAGGGCAAACCAAAGTCTCAAAGTTTCTCAAGCCCGGCGTGAAAGTGGTGAAGGACCAACTGTTTGCGGTACCGCCCCTGTTTTCACTCATCCAAAAGCATTCGGGAACTTCTATGGAAGAGATGTACCAGGTCTTTAACATGGGACATCGTATGGAGCTGTACACAAGGCCGGAGTTCGCTGAGCAAGTCATCGCAGCAGCAAAAGCCTTTGACATAGATGCCCGCGTGGTTGGGCATGTGGAGGAAGGAGAGGGGGTGGAGGTGATGTGGGGGCTGCGGGCTTCTTAATGTGGAACGCTTCGCGTTCTGATGTGGAGCCTGTGGCTCTGATGTGATTTTGCGCTTGCTATATCTGGCCTTAAGCTCACTGGCTTTCATGCCTTGATTTTTTCTTTTGCTAACTTCAATATGCATGCTAAAATCAAGGTGTAGCGTATTCTTGCCAGTCCATAAAGCCAAGTGAACGACTTTAAAGCCCAGCACATGTTTTTTGAGAACTGTAAGGGGAAAGAAGCTTTTAGCGTTTTAGCGAGAAACATAACTCACCACGGAGTTCACGGCGCTCACGGAGTGTTCACGGAGAAGGGCATTCTCCATTTTCCATTTTCCATTTTCCATTCTCGAAGGTCGGCTCGGGGGTCTTCCTTACGTCAGCACCCCGATCCTTTTGTTGTTCAACTGCCAACAGACAACGGACGACCGACAACAGACAACAGACAACAGACAACCGTCATATAATTCCCTGTTTATGGATGGACGTAACGGGGATGATGAGCTCAACCCGGGTGCCGGCGGCCTGGCCGGTTTGGGGGTCGAAGAGGTCTATGGTTTTGACGAAGACGCCTTCGTCGGAGTTGTGGAAGACCTGGAGGCGTTTTTCGGTGATGCTGGTGCCTCGGGATTTGTGTTGGCCGTGGAGGGGGTCGCTTTGGCGGATGCGGGTGGCTTCGACTCGGCCGATGCCGTTGTCGGTAACGGTGCAGAGGATGTTGTCCTGGTCGGCGGGTTTGAAGGAGATGCGGATTTCGCCTTTGTCGCGTGAGCGCAGGCCGTGTTCGATGGCATTTTCCACATAGGGTTGGATGATCATGGTGGGTACGCCCATGATGTCTTCTTCGAGTTCGTCATCTACTTCGATGAAGTATTTGAGGCGGTTTTCGAAGCGCAGGCCGGCGTTGATTTCGAGGTATTCGCGCAGGAATTCGATTTCTTCTTCGAGGGGAATGATTTCCTGGTCGGAGTACTCTAAGCTTTTGCGCATGAGGGTGGCGAATTTGGCGAGGTATTTGGCTGCGCTGCGCAGGTCGTTGGAGGTCATGTAATTTTGGATGGCGTTGAGGGCATTGAACATAAAGTGGGGGTTCATTTGAGCGCGCAGGGCTTTGAGTTGGAGGCGGGTGGCTTGCAGGCGCAGCAACTCGGCTTCTCTTTCTTTTTGTTCGGCTTTGTATTTGACTTCCAGCTCCATGATTTTGCGCTGGTTGAGTTGCTCGGCGTATTGCTCGGCGTAGCGGTCGTAGAGGAGCTGGTATTCGTAGGCATTTTGGTAGTCTTCCATAGCGGCGTAGAGTGCCGCTATTTCTTTGTAGATGCCGGAGATTTGTTTATAGTCTTCGATTTCTTTGGCGTGGTAATAGGCTTGGAGGAGTTGTTCCAAGGCTTCTTCTTTTTGGTCGAGTTCGGTATAGATTTGGGCTCGCCATCGGGCGAGGATGGAGAAGTTGTAATGGTCTTTGTCGTTGATTTTTCGGAAGAGTTTTTCTGCTTTGCCGTAGATTTTCAGGGCTTCTTTGTGCTTGCCTTCCTGGAAGCGCAGATAGCCGATGTTGGTCAGGGCGCTGGCGCGGGCCAGTTCGCTGCTGTCGCTTTTGACTTTGAGGGTTTTTTGGAAGAAGTGTTCGGCCTGTTCGTTATCGGAGATGGCGAGGCAGGCGCTGCCGAGGTTGAGGTAATGCCAGGAGAGGCGGCTGGTGAGTTGCAGTCGTTCGCTGGTTTCGACCACCATTTTGTACGACTCCACGCATTTTTTCCATTCGTTGTTGCGCTCATAGACCTTACCGAGGCCGCTGTGGATGAGGAGGAGGAAGTAGTAATCCTTTGGGCTGAGATATGTTCTTTGCTGGAGTATGTTGTTGGATTCTAACAGGTATTCTGCTGTTTTGGAGTAGTTGCCTTCGTGCAGGTGGAGGTATCCTTCGCGGCAGTAGAGGCGTGCCCGGAGTTTTTCATCGGGGAAGACTTTCAGGAGTTGGGCGGTTCTTTCTAACAGTTGTTCGGCTTGGTCGAGTTTTTTGAGGTTGATGCAGACGCCGGCGTAGTCGAGGTAGGATTCTGCCTGTTCGTGGGCGTTGCCCTGTTCTTCGATCAGGGCGATGGCATGCAGGTAATGGTCTTCGGCTTTTTGAAATTCGTATTTTTGATTGTAGGCAAAGGCCTTTAAGCTGTGCAGGCGGTAGTTGTAGTCTCCCTTGTCCAAAAATTTGGCTTCCTTTTTCAGTATTTTTTGCGCTTTGACCGGATTGGAAAACAGATAGTGCTCAATGAGGTGGTCGAGCAGGGCGAGTCGCTCTTGCCTGTTGTTTTCGCCGGCGAGTTTTTTTTCCAATGCTTTCCAGTCTGTGCTTGGCCTGTTCATAGTGGTGAGGGCTGAGATGTGTCAGGCGAAAGCCTTTTGGATGATTTCCTGTTGTTCCTGGTCGTGCAGTTTTTTGTGTCCGGTTGCAGGTGAGGCAGAGGGCTTTCGGGAGATGCGTCTGAGGGGAGTATTGTCTTCGTGTAATGTAGTCAGCAGATAGCTCCATGCGCCCATGTTGGCGGGTTCTTCCTGCACCCAGACGTATTCGGCTTTGGTGTATTTTTTAAGCAGGAGGTTCCACTGTTTTTTCGGGAAGGGGTAGAGTTGTTCCAGCCGGACGATGGCTACGTCATTGCGGCCGTTTTTCTCGCGTTCGGCCAGCAGGTCGTAATAGATTTTGCCGGTGCAGAAGAGTACGCGTTTGACTTTTTTGGCAGAAGCAGCCGTCTTAAACAGTGTGTCGTCTAATATTTCACGAAAGTGAGATTTCCCTTCAAATTCTTCGAGGGAGGAGATGACTGCCGGATGGCGCAGCAGGGATTTGGGTGTCATCACGATGAGTGGTTTGCGGAAGGGGCGGTGCAGCTGACGGCGCAGCAGGTGGAAGAAGTTGGCCGGTTCGGTGCAGTTGGCTACGGTCATGTTGTATTCGGCGCAGAGTTGCAGGAAGCGGTTCATGCGGCCGTTGGAGTGCTCGGGGCCCTGGCCTTCGTAGCCGTGGGGGAGGAACATGCACAGGCCGCTCATGCGCCGCCATTTGCTTTCGGCGGCGGAGATGTACTGATCTATGATGGTCTGGGCGCCATTGACGAAGTCGCCGAATTGGGCTTCCCAAATGACGAGGGTGTTGGGCGTGGCGAGCGAGTAGCCGTACTCAAAACCCAGTACGCCGAACTCCGAGAGCAGGGAGTTGTAAATGTTGAAGTTGCCCTGTTTTTTTGCGAGTTCCGAGAAGCGGTTGTAGGGCTTGTAAGTTTGTGTGTCGAAGAAGAAGGCATGCCTGTGGGAGAAGGTGCCGCGCTCTACGTCCTGGCCGCTGATGCGGATGTCGTAGCCTTCGACCAGCAGGGAGGCGTAGGCCAGCCATTCGGCCATGGCCCAATCGAGTTTTCCGGCCTGGCGCAATTTGAGTTTTTGTTTGAGCAGGCGGTTGACTTTGCCGTGGGGATTAAAGCCTTTCGGCAAATGCAGCAACTTGTCTAAGAGTTCTTCGGTCCGGGCTTTGGGTATGCCTGTAACGGGTGAGGATTCAAAGTCTTTTGGGGAGACGGTTTTCCTGAGGCTTCGCCAGGCTTGTTCGTATTCCTGGTACTCGTAGGGCAGGGGTTTTTCGCGCACTTCGTCGAAGCGCTTTTGGAGGTCCTCCCAGAAAGCTTTTTCGGTTTGTTCTGCAAGGTCTTTGTCGAGGTCGCCTCGCTGCGTCAGTTTTTGAACATACAATTCCCGGGGATTGGGGTGTTTGGCGATGATTTTGTACATCTCCGGTTGGGTGAAGCGGGGGTCGTCGCCTTCGTTGTGTCCGTGTTTGCGATAGCAGACCATGTCTATGAAGACGTCGCTTTGGAATTTTTGCCGGTACTCCACAGCCATTTTACAGACGAAGAGCACGGCTTCGGGATCGTCTCCATTGACGTGAAAGACGGGCGCCTGCACTACGCCGGCCACGCCGGTGCTGTAGGTGGAGGAGCGGGCTTCTTCAAAATTGGTTGTAAAGCCGATTTGATTGTTGATGACAAAGTGGATGGTGCCGCCGGTGAAATAACCGTCTAACTGGCTCATCTGCACGGTTTCATAGACGACGCCCTGGCCTGCGAGAGCGGCATCTCCGTGTATGAGTATGGGGAGGATGCGCCGGAAGTCTTTTTCGTACAGCAGTTCGCCCTTAGCGCGGGTGAAGCCTTCGACTACGGGGTCCACACTTTCTAAATGGGAGGGGTTGGGCACCAGTTTGAGGTGTATTTTTTTGCCGAAAGGCGTCTCTACCTGCGAAGAGAAGCCGAGGTGGTATTTGACATCGCCATCGCCAAAGCGCTGGTCGGGAACGGCTGTGCCTTCAAATTCGTTGAAGATTTGTTCGTAGGTTTTGCCCATGATGTTGGCCAGCACATTGAGGCGG
>JALVES010000040.1 GCA_027030635.1 Saprospiraceae bacterium
CGAGTGCGCGATGAGCCAGAAAGTCGTAGAGCGTGGGGCGCAGGCCCTTGTTGTACTTTCCGGGTAAAGTAAGCGCATCAAAGGTCTCTATGGGCACTTGCCGTATGCGTTCATCCGAAACGGATTGCAGATAAAGCGCATTGCTGCGGCGTTCGAACTCCTCGCCGGGCCAGGTCGCGGGATCCTCGCTCACCTCCGCCATGTCCGTGCGGTTTTGGAGTTGCCAGCGATTGTCGCGCAGATAGCCGGCATAGCGCTCGGCCAGCATGGACTGCATCAGCGGCCTGGCGGGAAAAGGAGCCTGCTCCATTTCCCGGCGGAAGAGCTCCAATGCCATCACCGGTGCATTGCCTTCATCCGTGAGGTATTGGAGGTACTTGCAGCGATAAACGGTCGTCTTGACGATTTGGGGAGCGTTCTTTTCGGCTTTTGCCTTTTCGGCCAGCTCTTCCACCAGCTTTTGAGCTGACTGGTAGAGTTGTTGTTGTTCGAGGGAGTCTATCTTTTTCCAGGCTTCCTCATAGGTCGAATAATTCATCTCGATAAGTTGGTTTTCTACAGGGGGTTGGGTTTTCTTTCCACAAGCCAGGATGAGCAGAGGCAGGAGGAAAGCGGCGATCAGGTAGCGGGTCATATTGGTTGGTTTATTTTGCAGGAAAGTTAAGCATTACTTCTCAAGGATGCAAATGCCATAACAAAGGCCCGTCTGCAAGGGTATATTAACAAATACGTAACGCTTTGCAATGAATGGCTGGTATGATTAGGTGTGGTTCATTATTAGCTTCGTCGGGTTTGTATTTCTCGCTAAGGCGCGAACTAATATGAAGTTCTTTAAGGAAGTAGGATTTAACGACTACAACCGTTCCTGCCGCAAATTGGGTCATGATAAGACGCTAAAAAGTCCGTGTACAAGCCTAAGATAATGGAGAATGGACCAACCTTAGCTGCCTGCCGTCCTTCTTGGCGTCTTACTATCCGGAGCTCTGCAGAGGGTAATCATTTGGTTCTCAAGCCCGGCGATGGATGAGGAAATAGGTTTTCGTTAGCGTCTTAGCGAGAAATAAAGAACAATGGCGCTCCGCCTCCCGTGGAAAATGGGGTGTCAAGTTGGAGGGGCTTAGTTCCATCTATTGGCTACTGATATTAGACAGCCAAGGGTCTCCTTTTTTCAAGTGGACAGGCATGCTGTGCAGGTTAAAATCTGCAGGCCGGAAACCTCCCTTTTCCACTTCTTCCCAGGAAAGCGGCGCGGAGACTCTGGCATCGGGATAGGCTCGCAGGGTGTAAGGCGCTGCGGTGTTTTTACCGAGGCTGTTTTGCGCATAGTCCACCAGTACGCGCTTTTGGCTGTGGGTTTTGTGGTCGGAGCCGGGCGCTGCAAGCAGCCTGGGATGAGCGGCGGCGAGTTCCCGCCCGATTTCTTTGACCCAATGGCGCACCTCCTCAAAGGTCTGCTTGCGCGGCAAAGGTACATAGAGGTGCATACCCGTACCGCCCGATGTCTTGGGCAGGGCGCGATAGCCGTCTTTTTCAATCCTTTCGCGCAGCAGCAAACTCACCTCTAACAGTTGTTCAAAGGGCGTATCCGCCGAAGCATCCAGGTCAAAAATGGCTTGGTCGGGATGCTCAAAATCATCTGCCGTGCAGGCCCAAAGATGCCATTCCAGAGCGCCACGCGCCACCAGCCACAGCAGCGTATAAAGCTCGTCCACCAACAGCAGTTGGATGGTTTTTTCCCTGCTTCGCTCGCGATACGGCACAGTCCTCGCCAGCGGGGGCAAGTCCCCGCTTACATCTCTTCGGTAAAAGGAAAATCCGTGAATGCCCCGGGGATAGGCGTGCAGGGTTACAGGCCGGTTCTTCAGATAAGGCTGCATATAAGGCCACACCTGCTCGTAATAATTCACCACCTCCTCTTTGGTGATGCCTGCCTCCGGAAAATACACCCGCCCGGGATGCGATATCTCCAGCTTGCGGCCGGCAATAATTTTTTGCAAAGTTTTTTCAGGCATTGGTTCGATTTAGTCAATAACCAAACCTACATATATCCACCTCTCTATCCACCGCTTTATCCGATAGCAGCAAATCTGCCATTTGAGCGGCACACCAGGGCGCCAGGGAAGAGCCCTTTGTTCCCAGTCCATTGAGAATATAGAAGCGCTCTTGCTCCGGATGACGCCCCAAAAGCGGCCGCCGGTCTTTGACTGTCGGGCGGACGGCAGCGAAGACGCCTTTGGTTTTATAAGGCTTTCGCCAAATGCTTTCCGCCCGTGTGCGCAGGGCTTGGACGCGCTCCGGCTGAGGCCATTCGTCCACAAAATCCCAGATGTAATCGGAGCCACACCAAACCGTCTCTGCATCGAGCGGCACGAAGTAAAGTTCGTCCTTGTACATGTACCGCTGTTCGTACATGGCCGACTCCATCTGTAAATGTAACACATGCCCTTTGGCGGGGTTCAGCGGCAGGTGTCCAAACCAGGGATTTTCCCGCATGGCATAGCCCTCGCAAAAGACGACGGCCGAAGCGCTGTGCTCCTTGTAAGAAACTCCCTCGGCCTGTATCTGCAAAGCTCCGTAGTCGAAGAGCGCCCGCACAAAGGGAATGCGCTTCCGCACGGCATCCAACAGGCGGGGTATATTCAGGCGTGCAGCTCTGCGGATGCAGCCATAGGCAGGGGCAGTGCGAAAGAGGCCCGGCTCCGGCGGCTCGCTTTGGATGGGCGCCAGCAAATCCGCATAGGCCTCATCGCCCAGGCGCATAGACCACTGATTGCGCAGTTCCATGGACTCTTCGCCCTCGCGGGAAGCAGCGGGAAAGGCTCTGAAAATGCGATGGGGCTGAAACAAGTCCACTTGCAAATCCCTTTCCATTTGGCGATAAGTGTTTTTGGCGAAAGCAAAAAACTCCTCAAAGCGCCAGGATTTCACCAGCCGCTTGCCCGTAACGGGATTGATGATGCCCGCAGCCAGTTTGGAGCAACTCATCGAAGGTTCTGCATCAAAGACCAACACCTTACTGCCCCGCTGCTGCAAAACCCAAGCGAGCACGCTACCGGCCAGGCCGCCTCCGACGATGAAAAAATCCGCTTTCATGGCTGTAGCAAAGTGTCGCGCAATTTTCGGGGCAGCCCCTTGACGACCAGTTCGTAAGAATGGCGAATGAGCTCCTGCAACAAGTCATCCGGCAACAGACCTTCGAAGACGACGGTATTCCAGTGTTTCTTATTCATGTGGTAGCCCGGCAGCACATCTTCGGGCCACTGCATGCGCAGGCGCAGGGCTTCCTCCGGCTCGCATTTCAAATTGACGCGCAGAGGGACGGAGTCGAGAGAAGCCAGGGCATACATCTTTCCCGCCACCTTAAAGACCAAAGTGGTTTCGTCAAAGGGGAAGGATTCCGTAGTACCCGGCAGCTCGAGGCAAAAGTTGCGAAAGGACTCAATATTCATGGCTTAAAGGTAAGGCAAGATTTCCGAAAAAGCGCTAACTTTGCAGTTCGAAAAGCGCAACACGTGGAGTTTACCTTCACCTCTTTTCCGGCCCCGTAGTTCAAGGGATAGAATAGGAGTTTCCTAAACTCTAGATCCAGGTTCGAGTCCTGGCGGGGCTACTATGAATGTGGGGCCTGCGGCCCTAATGTGGAGCCTGCGGCTCTAATGTGGAACGCTTCGCGTTCTAATGTGATTTTACGCTCGCTGACGCATCGCGTAACTCACAAATGTCTCGCGATGCGAAGCGAGCGTAAAATCACATTAGAGCGCTTGCGCTCCACATTAGACGCGAAGCGTCCACATTAGAGCGCTTGCGCTCCACATTAAAACCACAGTCTCCACATTAGAACCAACTCCCCCCCCTCCCCACACCCCATGCTTAGCCTCTACAAAAACTCCTATTCCGGCCTATCCCGCGAGGTGTGGATTCTCGCCCTGGTCATGCTGGTCAACAGAACAGGGGCTATGCTGATGCCTTTTCTGACCATCATTATGACAGAGGGCCGCGGCTTCAGTCTGAAGGAAGCCGGCTTTATGATGAGCGCTTTTGGCTTGGGCTCCATCCTCGGCTCCTGGCTGGGCGGCAAGTTGACAGACCGCATAGGTTTTTACGCGGTACAGACCTGGTCGCTGGTTTTGACCAGTGTAATTTTTGCGTCATTGGCATTCATTAACAGCCTGATTCTCTTAACTTTAGGTATGTTTGTTTTAAGTGCTGTTGCGGACTCTTTTCGCCCTGCCAACCACGCTGCCATCGTCATCTACAGCAAGCCGAAGAACCTCACCCGCTCCTTCGGCTTACAGCGTCTGGCCTTTAATCTGGGCTATGCCGTAGGCCCCACTTTGGGCGGTTTGCTGATCGTGCGCTTTGGTTACAACTCCATCTTTTTCATGAGTGCATTGGGCTATTTCATTTCGGCCATCCTGCTCAAAGCCCTGCTGCCCAAGCCCCGTGAAGAAGACTTGCGGCAGCGGGCCGGAAAAGAAGAGGCGCAAGGTGAGAGAGCAAGCGGCCCCTGGCAGGACAAATCCTATTTGCGTTTTTTGTTTTTCTCCCTGCTGGCTGCCACGGGTTTTTTCCAGCTCATCTCTGCCATCCCCGCTTTCTGGAAGATGGAGCAATCCTTTTCGGAGTTTGAAATAGGCCTTTTCATGGGCCTCAACGGGCTGATCATTGCCCTTATGGAAATGCCCTTGCTATACCTGATTGAGTACAAGGCCTCCAAGCGCAGCTTCATGACGGGAGGCGCACTCTTGTTCGCCCTTTCCTACCTCACGCTCATCGCGGGCTTCTCCCCTGCTGTAGCAGCCATCCTGTACATCAGCCTGATCAGCATAGGGGAAATGTTCTTCATGCCCTTTGCCTCTTCCTACATCGGCAAGCGGGCCCCCAAAAGCGCTCTGGGTCAATACATGGGGCTTTACTCCATGAGCTGGGGCATCGCCATCGTGCTGGCCCCCACCGGCGGACTCTACCTCGCCGAGCAATGGGGCTTTGAGATGCTCTGGTACACAAGTGCCGCAGTCTGCGCCCTGGCAGCGCTTGGTGTGTGGGGAGAATTGAGAATTGATAATTGATAGTTTAGTGTTTAGTGTTTAGCGTTTAGCGTTTAGTGTTTAGTGTTTTGGGAGTGGGGGGGATAATGGAGAATGGATTGGGCTCTCCGTGTACACTTTGTGAACGCCGTGGTGAGTTCCCCCCAATTCTACGTTCATCACGTTCGTTACGTTCATCACGTTCATTACGTTCATCACGTTCGTTACGATTCCCCCGGTTTAGCTGATTTATGTTTCTCGCTAAGACGCCAAAAGCTTCTTTCCCCTGCAAGCCTTATTTCAAGC
>JALVES010000041.1 GCA_027030635.1 Saprospiraceae bacterium
GTGTTGTGTTTTACGAAAGAAGCTGCCGGTGAAGCCCGTGTCGTAAAAGGCTCAGAACACCCGGCCTTGAAAAACTGGAAGGGAAAAACAAATTTGGGGGTTTTATTTGCGAGTGCATTATAACCCGCTTAAAGTCGGACCATCCCAAAGAGACACCACTTACCCCCGTCCAGACTCCGGCAGCCCTCGGGACAAAGGCCGTTGATAGATATGCCGCTTTATAGCCCCGGCCTAATTCATTTTAGCGGATGGAAGTACAAAAATCCGTTAAGAAACGAATATGTTTGAGCCAAAAGATGGTCAAAAGCGAAATAGATGAGGTAAAGAAACAGATGTGAGTAGAGCAAACTCTGAGCGTAGAGGCGAGTTTATTCGTTTTAGGATTTTTGTGCTTTCATCCGCGTTAAGAAATGAATTAAGCCTTGATTTTTCTTGTGCTGAGCATGGCCGAAGTATGGTTCTTTTGCATCAAGGCAAAAGAACAGAACTCACTTTTCATCAATAAAAAAAGGCTGTGATTTAAACACTACTCATTATCTCTTGTCCCCATAGGGGTTTCCCCTCACTCCACGTGTCTATCCTGTAAAACACAAATTCTATGAAGAAAAAAGACAAACGCAGCCGCCGACTTTCCATGTCTTTCACCTGTAATCAGCGCTGGGAGCAGATGACGCCCTGCGAGGGCGGACGCTTTTGCGAGCAATGCCAAAAGACTGTTTACGATTTTCGGGGGCTTACGGCCGAAGAGATCATACACCGCCAGTTAGAAATGGGCGGTAAAGTATGTGGCATTTACGACCGCAAAGTTGTCTCCCAGACTCCGCCGCCCATGCCTGCCTCCGGCCTTTGGCGAACGGGCAGGCCCTATTTGCTCAGCCTGCTGGGGCTCTTTTCTGCCGGAGCTGTGGCTGCTCAAACAGAGCCTTTGAATTTGCAATCTCCCGAAACTGTAGAGGCTGCGTCTGCGAGGCAAATCGCCGCGCAACAATTGGTTGACAGGAATGAGGGCATCTTTCTTCGTGGCCGCCTGACCGATGCAGAGGGTAAGCCGCTGGCCCTGAGCGAAATGCAATGGATTCAAAGGCCACTTTTGCGTATTGGCTTGCAGGCCGGAGAGGGCAGATATAGCTGCCAAACCGACGAGCAGGGCATGTTCCTCCTCGAACTTACCGACTTGTTTGAGCAGACCGATCAGTTGGAGTTGTCTGTCTCGGCCCCGGGATACCTGCCTGCCAAAGTGCAGGTCAATAAAAGCGATATGCCCGAAGAAAAATTAAAACTCTCCTTCACGGTTTTCGACCTCGGCGAAGTCCAACTGCAACGGGATACTACGGCCGATCACTACCCGCTCATAGAAGGCACCGTCGTGGAAGCTGACGGCAAGGACCTTCTGATTGGCGTCCAGGCAGCGCTCTACAAAAATGGAGACCTGCTCTCCGGAGCCATTTCCGACTGGGATGGAAAGTTCTCCATAGAAATACCCGAAGATGTAGTTTTGCGGGATACAGATGAAGTCCGTATAGTATTTTCTTATGTGGGCTACGAGCAAAAAGTTTACACCTTCACCGGAGCAGCATTTCAGGACTTCCTGAAAGCAGAAGTCAAAACATGGGATGGAGCTCCAAGGCCGGAGCTGGTGGCAACTAATGTGTGTGAAGTTGTTGTCGGGGGCTTGGTTCGCTCTAAAGAATATAGTGTTACAGGTGCTGTTATCCGCCCCCCCTTGCACAAGCGCATTTGGTATAAGCTGAAGCGGTCTTTTAGGAGGAGGAGGTAGGACGGGCTTCAGCCCGCTGCCGGTACCGCCTGCTTCAGCTCGCGGTACGCGAGTCATAAAAATTCCATATATTTGCCTCTGCCAGGTAAAAAACACTGGCTTGACGAGGATTAAAATGTATGTACATCATGAAACGCACACTTTTACTGTTCCTTGTTTTTCTGTATGCATCCTGTAGAGGAAGTACTTCAAAGATTGATGCAGCCAATGTTATGAGCTATCAGGCGCAGGTAGAAGAGATTCAATCAGACTCTTTGCTTTTTGGCATTCAGGACAAAATCCGCGATGCCTTTGTGCAAAGCCTGATGACAAAGGACAATAAGCCTTTAGAGAAGTTGGCTCTGGAGCTGGAAACCTTAAACGGAGAAAAGCAGCACAATCTCATTTTGTATTGGCGCTCTTATTTGCAGTTTTATTCATCCATATATTATCAGCAGATGGGAGACAGGAAAACTGCTGAAAAAGAGGTTGAGAAAGGCATTGATTGGTTGGAAAGCATGAAGCACAAGAATTCCGAGGATTATGCGCTTCTTGCCATGCTGCAGAGTTATAGCCTCAGCTTCGGAAAAGGGATGAGAGCGCCCGCTATCTCTAAAGCGGCAAAGAAAAATGCAAAGCATGCCATGTCCATTGACTCTATGAATCTCAGGGCTTATTACGTTTACGCAAGTATTGACTTCCATACGCCTGCAAAATACGGAGGAGGAAAGGAGGCTGAAGAATACCTGCTGAAAGCCATTTCGCTCCCTTCCCAAAAGGTGAAGAATGAATTTCTGCCGTCTTGGGGAAAAGAGCAGGCTTACGAAATGCTCATTAAGTTGTACATAAAAAAGGAAGATTGGGAGTCGGCTAAGAAGTACTACCAGGAGGGAATCGAGAAGTTTCCCGAGAGCTATACCATCAACAAGTTGGCTTCAAAGCTGGTTGGAAAGTAAATGCGCTATCTCGTAGCGATATCGTTGTTGTTTGCAGCTTTTTTGTCTTTTGCACAGCATAGCCTGACGGGGAGTGTGCAAGACAAAAAGGGAATGCCTGTTTTTGCAGCCAATGTCTATTTGAAGTCAGCACCTGAAAAAGGCACAACAACGGGATTTGAAGGAGAGTTCGTCTTGGAAATAGATGACCCGAAGGATACGCTGGTTGTTTCCTATCTCGGTTTTCAAACCCGGGAAATCCTGCTGACAACCATTGATTTGAATAAACCCCTGAAAGTCATTTTGCGGGCAGATGCCCAATCTCTGGGCGAAGTCATTGTTACGGCACGAGACCCCATCTCAGAGAAGTTTTCGGTCGTAAAGATGGATATGCTGAAAGATGTGTACCTAAATCCGGTAGCACAGGGAGACCCCTTAAGAGCCATTGCTGTTTTGCCGGCATCAACCACTACCAATGAAACAGCGAACCCCTCTCTAAGGGGCAGTTCACCCAATAGGTCCAGAGTTATATTCAATGGTGTGCCTGTCTATAATCCTGTACGGGCAAGCCAATTAAACAACATGGGCTTTTTCAGCTTGTTTAATCCCGACATGATAGACAGAGAATATGTGTATGCCAGCAACCCGCCCCTGACTTACGGAAATTCCAGCGCCGGTTTGGTAGAGATACAGACTAAAAATGCGTTGAATGCAAATCAGCTCCAAATGTCGGCAGGCCTGGCAGGGGTGGGCGCCTTTCTTTCCCAAAGTGTGAAGAAAGATACTTCTTTCGTCCAAATTTATGGGAATTATCAGTTCTCCGATGCCTACATAGGTATTCAAAAAAGCAAGCTGCCCAATCTTGTGAATTTCGGCACCCTGGATGCGGGCATCAATTTCCATACTAAGACAGGAAAGCAGTCTGAGTTTAATTCCTACAGCTACTTTATTGATGAATCGTATCATGCCATTGACCAGTCTTTTACCTTTAGGGGAGATGTGTATAGCGCCAAACGACGCTTTTTCACGGTGAATAACTTTAAGCATTATTCGGAAAAAGGCATATTGAATATCAACGCCGGTGTGGATTTCTCGAGGCAGACTTATGAATTTGGCAATTTAGACTCTAAACAGCATGCAAATCAGGCTTATGCTTCCATCAATTATAAAAAGCCTGTGCAGGAAAGCATAGACTTGCAATTTGGAGCTTCACTCGACTATCAGGCCCAAAATTTTAAGGATAGCATCCCCGTCTATTATTATGCTCAATCGCCAGGTTCCCCAAATTATTTTTCTGAAACAAGTGTGGATAATTCTATTCTTGAAGTCTATCTGTATGGCAATTGGGAGCTTAATGGGCACATCACCTTATCTTCAGGAGTGAGGAGCAATCTGCCTGTCAACGATCAGGATTACTACCTGAGTTCGCAAATAGGCCTGAAGTACAGGCTGAATGGAAAGCATTCTTTTTTGTTGAGCGGAGGAAAGTATCATAATTATGCCCCGCCCAACTACTTCTCAAGAACCTATAGCCTGTTGTCGAGTTATCAACTTGCCCTGGATTATACCTGTGAATTAGAAGACCTGCTGTTGAAATCTGCCGTTTATTACAAGGAAGAGACGGGAAACCAAACTTCAGATGATTTCCTTGCCGTAGAAGGAATAAACACCTATGGTGTGGAGCTTTATGTGGAGTATGGTTTTTTGGAACATTTCAAATTTGTGTTTTCAAACTCCTTCATAGAACAGAAAAGAACTGTTTTTGGCGAGAAGTATAAGGGAGCAAAAGATTTTAACTATTTGATCAAGAGCACCATACAATACAGCAATCACAGCTTGTTTACTTTGGCTTTGACTTACATTGGATATCCCGGCACTTACTACACAGATGTGGCGGGCTCGGAATTTGATCCTGAAACTGATTTTTACATCCCGATTTTTTCGGAGGAACTGTTCAATGCGCAATATGGCAACTACAATCGCTTCGACCTAAGCTGGAGCAAGTACATTCAATTAGACAGGAGTGCGCTCATTGCTTACATCTCCCTGAACAATGTGTTCAATACCAAAAATGAACGCAGGGAGCTGTACAATCGGGACTATTCGTCAAAATATTTTGATTACTATCAACTAAGAACCATTTACTTTGGATTTGTGTGGCAGTTGAATGATGGCTCCGGAAGTTGAGATGTCAGGCACCTGGTATGAGCGTGATGAACGTGACGAGCGTGATGAACGTAACGAACGTGATGAACGTGATGAACGTGATGGACGTGGCAGCAGCAAAGGCAAATCTGTAGAACTCACCACGGAGTACACGGAGCTCACGGAGTGTTCACGGAGAGAGGGCATTCTCCCTCACGCGATGCGCGATGCGAAGCGAGCGTAAAATCACATTAGAGGCCGCAGGCCTCCACATTAGACGCGCAGCGTCCACATTAGAACGCGCAGCGTTCCACATTAGACGCGAAGCGTCCACATTAGGCGCGAAGCGCCCACATTCTCAACTCCCCTCAATCACCGGCCTGTTCATCTCTTCCCCGAGTTTTTGAGAAGCTGCAAAGGAGGTCATCATTTGCGATAGCAGGTCGGAAGCAGCTGCGGGGGAGTTGGGCATGAGGATGAGGTTGGAGTTGGT
>JALVES010000042.1 GCA_027030635.1 Saprospiraceae bacterium
CATTTTCGGAGCTTCCCAGGCAAATTTCAACTTCGTGATCACGCCTGAAGGATACATTCAACCCCCGGGCATGGGCAGGCTCTACCTCAAGGGCATGAAGCTGGGGCAGGCCCGCGAGCTTCTGCGCAAGAAATTCGGGCAGTATTACAGCTTTGGTGCGGGAGAGTTTGCCGTCTCGGTCAGCTATTCGCGCGTCATTACGGTCAATGTAGTGGGAGAGGTCTTCAAGCCCGGCAGCTATAACCTGACAGCCGGCAACACGGTTTTCAACGCCCTGGTAGCCACCGGTGGCCCCACAGACATCGGCAGCTTGCGCCAAATCCGGCTGCTGCGCAATGGCGAAAAGCCCCGCATTTTTGACGTCTATGAGTTTCTGCACAACCCATTGACCGAGCAGGATTTCTTCCTCCGGCAAAATGACTACATTCACGTACCGGTCTCCGGCAAGCTCGTAAAAATTGAAGGCGCTGTGAAACGCCCGCATACCTATGAAATGGTTGAGGGTGAGACCCTCTCCGATCTGATCAATCTGGCCGGAGGCTTGGCCGAGAACGCTTACAAAAAGCAAGCGCAAATCATACGATATGACAATGATTTACAGCAAGTTATAGATGTTGACTTAAACCAGGTTCTTAAGTTCGATAAGCCGGTCAAGCTGCTGGACGGAGATGTTGTCAGCATCAAATTCATCGAGAAACCGGCTGAGAATTTTGTAGAGATCACAGGTACGGTACAGTTTCCCGGCCAATACCAGTGGTTTGACGGCATGCGGGTAACGGATTTGGCAGAGCGGGGAGGGCTGGAGCGAGAGTCCCGCCGAGACATGGCCTATTTGTTTCGCACTTTGCCGGACGAAACCGTACAACTCTTGCGCATAGATTTGGGGAATGCGCTCAAAGACCCTGTCTCAGCTGCCAACATCAGGCTCAAGCCTAAGGACAAATTGCAAATATTTTCCCTGGTCGCTTTTGCCGATAAGGCCACGCTGAGCACCAGTGGGGCAGTGCGAACACCCACGGAGATTCCCTTTGACCCCCGCAAAGACACCCGCGTTTCCGATCTGATTTTGCTCTCGGACGGGCTACAGCCCAATGCAGCGGATTACGCCTACATCAAGCGCGTCAACTGGCGCAACAAGACAGACATTGATTACATCCGCTTCAATGTCAAGGAAGCTTTGGCAGATACGAGCTCTTTGGAGAACCACATTCTGCAGCCTTTTGACGAGGTGATCGTCTATACCAATGAGCAATTTGCCGATGAGGCGCAGGTCAGCATTGCAGGCGCTGTGCGTGCAGCGGGGAGCTTTGATTACGACAGCGGTTTGCGCGTATCCGACCTGGTTTACTTTGCCAACGGCTTGAAAAAAGACGCTGCTGATATCGCTTTCATCACCCGCACGGACCCCGCCACCAAAGCCATTTCGTATCTGCGTGTTAATTTGGCGAAAGCCCTGAAAAAACCAGGCGGGGCCGAGGATGTTTTGCTCATGCCTTTTGACCAGATAGACGTTCCCTCAAGAGCGGATTTTCTGGATGAACGCACGGTGGAAGTGTTAGGTGCTGTGCGCAAACCGGGCACTTTCCAGTACCACGAAGGCATGGACCTCAAAGAAGTCCTGCTCATGGCGGACGGGCTCAAATTTCAGGCTGCACGCGATCGCATAGAGATCAGTCGCCTGGTGCTTTACGAAAATCAGCCTACGGAAAGTGCCGTGATCATTCTGAGCGTGGATGACTCTCTGAATGTAGCCGGAGGACAGCCTTACTATCTGCAGCCTTACGACAAGGTCATCGTGCGCGCCAAGCCCGAATTTTCATTTCAACGGACCGTAACCATTGAAGGCGAAGTTCGGTATCCCGGAGTTTACACGCTGAAAAACCGCGAGGAGCATTTGGCCGACCTCATTGCCCGTGCAGGTGGCTTAACCGAAGAGGCCTTTCCGGAAGCAGCCACCCTGTACCGCAACAAAGATGACATCGGCTATGTGGTGACCAATCTGGAAAAGGCCATAAACCGCCCCAATTCCCGCTTCAATTACGTTTTGCAGGAGGGGGACAAGATTGTCATTCCGGGCAAGCAGACTTTTGTGAGCATTTCCGGTGCTGTCCAGGCAGAGGAGCTCTTTCAGGGAGAGACTTATAAGGATGGCATCAAAGTGCCTTACCACAAGGGCAAGCGGGCCAGATATTACATCCGGCACTATGCCGGCGGATTGAGCAAAGACGGGCGCTATCGCAAAACGGTAGTGGTCTATCCCAATGGCAAGGCCCGGAAATCCACTTCCTGGGGTCTGTTCGTATGGACGCCCAAGGTGAAGCCGGGGTCGGAGATCATTGCCGGCCGCAAGGAGCCCAAACCCGATAAAGAAGGCGAAAAAAACGACATTGATTGGAATGAAGTCATTTTGGACTCGGTAACACAGATTACGGCAATTCTTTCCTTAGTGCTGTTGGTAAAACAGTTAAATAAGTAACTTTTGCTATGCCTCCATCGCCTCCACGGCCGGCAGGGGAGTGCCTTCCAGGAATTTGAGCAAGGCTCCGCCGCCTGTGGAGACGAAGCTGACCTCCTTATCCAGGCCCGTTTGCTTTAAAGCTGCCACTGAGTCGCCTCCGCCCACGAGCGAAAAAGCGCCTTTTCGGGTAGCTTCGGCAACGGCACGGGCAATGGCTTCGGTACCTTTGGCAAAGGCGGGCATTTCGAAAACGCCCATGGGGCCATTCCAGAGAATGGTTTTGGAATCTGTGATTGCTTTCGCAAAATCTATACGTGCCCGGGTGCCTATATCCAAGCCCATCCAGCCATCCGGAATGGCATTGCTGGGGGCGATTTGGGTATTGGCATCAGCTGCGAAACGGTCGGCAATTACAGAATCACAGGGGAGGAGTAGTTCTGTATTTTGCTCGCGAGCTGCCTGGAGGATGCTCAGTGCCGTATCTAAACGATCGTCTTCAACCAGAGAAGCTCCGACTTTACCGCCCTGTGCTTTGATGAAAGTATAAGCCATGCCGCCGCCCACGATCAATTTGTCGGCAAAGGTGATGAGGCGCTCGAGCAGCAGGAGTTTGTCCGAGACTTTGGCGCCCCCGATGATGGCTGTCATGGGGCGGTCGGGGTGGGAGAGTACTTTCCCGGCATTTTCGAGTTCGCGCTGCATGAGCAGGCCGAAGGATTTTTTCCCTTTCGGGAAATATTCGGCCACTACGGCCGTAGAGGCGTGCCTCCGGTGAGCTGTGCCGAAGGCATCATTGACGTAGAGGTCGGCCAACTCTGCCAATTGTCTGGCAAATTCGGAATCGCCTTTAGTTTCCCCTTCGTTGAAGCGGACGTTTTCGAGGAGGAGGACTTCGCCGGGCAGCAGTGATTTGGCTTTGGCCCGGGCTTTGGGCCCCACAGTTTCATCTACAAAGGCCACAGGTCTTTTGAGCAGCTCTGAGAGCCGCGGCACGAGATGTCGCAGTGTAAAGCGCTCTTGGTCTATGCTTCCATCAGGCAGGCGTTTTTTGCCCGGGCGGCCGAGGTGGGAGAGGAGGATGACAGCTCCGCCCTCATCCAGTATTTTTTGGATGGTGGGAATGGCAGCCCGGATGCGCGTATCGTCTGTAATGCGGTGATGTTCGTCCAGAGGCACATTGAAATCAACCCTGAGAAGAACCTTTTTGCCGTGGAAAGGAAGATTCATGGAAGCCGTTTTTGGTAGGGGAGAGGGAGATGCCTTCGGCCGGCCATCTCGGGATGACGGCCGAAGGCATGAAATCATTATTGGGCAATCAAAGCTGCGAGATCCGCGAGGCGGGCAGAATAGCCGGCTTCATTGTCGTACCAACTCACCACCTTGATCATCTTGCCATTGACAGCTGTCATGAGCGAGTCAAAGATGGAGGAGTGCTTGTTGCGCACGATGTCAGATGAGACAATGGGGTCTTCACAGTATTGCAGATAACCTTTGAGCGGGCCCTCGGCAGCAGCTTTAAAGGTCGCATTGATTTCTTCAACAGTAGTGGCTTTTTTCACCACACAATTCACTTCGATCATAGAGCCCGTGATGACTGGTACGCGCACGGCAATGGCCGAGAGTTTTCCCTCTACAGAGGGCAATACCTTGCCTACGGCTTTGGCGGCTCCCGTACTTGTGGGAATGATGTTGAAGGCTGCAGCTCTGGCGCGGCGCAGGTCGCTGTGCGGGGCATCCTGGATGCGCTGGTCAGAAGTATAAGCGTGTACCGTAGTCATGGAGCCGACTTCCAGGCCCCAGTTTTCTTCGATCAACTTCATGACCGGTGCAAGGCAATTGGTTGTACAGGAAGCATTCGAGAAGACGTTGGCACGCCTGTCCAATTCCTGCTCATTGACGCCGAGGACGATGGTTTGCACGCCATCGCCTTTGGCAGGTGCAGAGATGAGTACGTCTTTTGCTCCTGCTTTGAGGTGCTTGGATGCCAACTCTTTGCTGCGAAAGAAACCCGTACATTCCAGTACCAGGTCAATGCCCAGCTCAGCCCAGGGAAGTTTTTCGGGATCGCGTTCTGCCATCGCTTTTATGGCCTTGCCATTGATGATGAGGCTGTCATCGGTGCTGTCCACACTGCCTTCAAAAGGGCCCTGTGCGCTGTCGTATTTCAACAGATGCGCCAGGGTGTGGTTGTCCGTAAGGTCATTGATGGCAACGACTTCGATGCCGTCCTTGTTCAGCAAATTGCGAAACGTCAGGCGACCAATGCGCCCAAAACCGTTGATTGCTATTTTCTTGGCCATGAGTAAGTTTGTGTAAAGAGGTTAATGAAGTTAATAGGGCTCTGTTTTAAGCTGCAAATCGGCGCACAGGGCGTCCCATTTGATGCCGCAAATTTAGTCATCTTCTTCGAGAGAAAAAATTTGCCGATTTTTTTGCCAAATCAAAAATGGGTTGTATCTTTGCACCCGCTTGGCTGGATATGCTGAAAAAGCACCAGACCCGGCCCCTTCGTCTAGTGGTTAGGACGCAAGATTTTCATTCTTGAAACAGGGGTTCGATTCCCCTAGGGGCTGCTTGGGTAATGTGGACGCTACGCGTCTAATGTGGCGCCTGCGGCGCTAATGTGGAACGCAAGCGTTCTAATGTGGTTTTACGCTCGCTTCGCATCGCATGAATCTACATGTAGGTACGCGATGCGAAGAGAGCGTTAAAATCACATTAGAGACCGCAAGGTCTCCACATTAGAGCGCTTGCGCTCGCTCCACATTAGAACGCGAAGCGTTCCACATTTGACTCCCGGCCCCTTCGTCTAGTGGTTAGGACGCAAGATTTTCATTCTTGA
>JALVES010000043.1 GCA_027030635.1 Saprospiraceae bacterium
CCGCTTTCGCAAGAGGAGCAGCGCATGTACGAGGGCGCTCTTCGCCGCCGCGAGTTGCGTTTGATCATGGCGGGGCGCATGAAGCCACAGGATGCGCCTGAGATCCAGTCTTTGTTTCTCGACAGAAAGTGAATCAATGGCTTCGGTCTATGAAGTTGCTCCCGGCCTGGTGTTTTGACATGACGAGCACGTCCTGCACATTGACGCGTTCGGGTTGAGTGGCAAGGCAGTAGATGAGCTCGGCCACGTCTTCGGGCCGCAGGGGCGTGAAGCCGCGGTAAATGTCGGCCTTTTCTTCATCCTGGTCGAAGCGCACTTTGGCGAATTCCGTTTCCACATGCCCCGGGCAGACCTGCCCGACTTTGATGCCATATTTGTACAGGTCTATGCGCATGGCTTTGGTCAGGGCATCCACGGCAAATTTGGTGGCGCAGTAAACATTGCCGTTGGGATAGACTTCTTTGCCAGCCGTTGAACCTATGTTGATGATGTGCCCCCGGCCACGCTCGACCATACCCGGGCTGATGAGGCGGGTGATGTAGAGCAGGCCTTTGAGGTTGGTGTCTATCATGGTCTCCCAGTCCTCTATCCGGCCTTCGTGGATGGGACTGAAGCCCTTGGCGAGGCCTGCGTTGTTTACCAAGACATCTACTTCCTGCCGGCTTTCGTCCAGAGATTCCCAGGCCTCTTTGCAGGCTTCGTAGTTGCGGATGTCAAAACTGAGGGGGATGACCTCCACTTGATATTTTTCCTGTAATTCCTCTTGCAACGCTTGCAGGCGTTCTTTGCGGCGGGCGCAGATGATGAGCCGACAGCCTTCGCGGGCAAAGCGGCGGGCCGTTTCTGTGCCAATGCCCGAGCTGGCGCCGGTGATGAATACGAGGGGCTTGTGTTCTTTTTTTTCTTTTTTCTGTTTTTCTTGTTTCACGGCTTTTTTCTCTTTGTCCTTTTTCTTCTTTTTCTTTTTGCTGCCGGCAGTTTTGGGTGTTTCCTGTCCGGCAGGCGGATTGAGGAAGCGCTCATCGTTTTCGGGGCTGCTCAAGTCGGGGCGGTATTGCCGTGCCATGAGGTAGTGGGCGCGGGCCTTTTCCCGTTTGCCTTTGGCGTGATAGAGGCGTGCCAATTCGAGATGGGCCATGGCGTGAGAGGGGTTTCTGCGCAGGACATCTTTGAGGGCCTGGATGATTTTTTTCTTTTTGGCTCCTTTTTCGCGCAGGTGTTGTGCATAGAGGAATTGGAGGTCGGAGTCTTCCGGGTTGTATTTGGCGGCTTTGGCGTAGGCCTTGCCGGCTTTTTTCTTTTTTTCCGGCATAAAGGTGGCGTAGAGGATGGCGAGGCGGCTCCAGGCCTCTGCCTGTTTGGGGGCCTGTTGTGTGACGATTTCGTAATGCTTCAGAGCTTTGGCTTGCTCATCGAGATACTCTAAGAGCTCGGCGAGGAGGAAGCGGATTTCGACCCGTTCGGGGGCGTGTTGTACGGCTGTTTCCAACTGGCGGCAGGCTGCTTCGGCCTCTTTGCGATGCTCGATGAGCAGCAGGGCAAATTGATAGCGTATTTCGGCTTCTTCGGGATGTCGTGCGATTCCCTGTTCGAGCAGTTGCAGGGCTTTTTCCGCTTCATCCCGTTGGCGTAGCTCGCGGGCTTTTTGGAGGAGTTCTTCTACGGAGTAGGCTTCGCTTTCGTCTTGATGCTCATCTTCGGGGTCTTCCTGTGTTTCTGTTGTTTCCTGTTTGGCCTGTTCGGGTATGGCTTCGTCTTCCTGTGGGGAAGTTTCCTGTTCTTCTTCAGGGGCTTTTTCGGCTTTGGGTTCGGGTTCTTTTACGGGAGATTCTTGGGGGGCGGGTTCTTCGTCTGTGGCGGGGATTGTTGCGGCGATTTCCGGGCCTGCGGGTGCTTCCGAATCGTGGCTTTGTTTGCGTTTGGCGAAAGCCGGCCAGGCCTCCTGGAGCTGAAGGAGATCAAAGAGTTTTTGGTAATGGTTTTGTTGTATTTCTTCGGGGCTGTAGTTGTCCAGTGAGCGCAGGAAGTTGAAGAAGTTGCCGATGTCGGCTGAAATAGCTCGCAGGTTTTGAATTTTTTCCTGGATGGCGGGAAGTTCTTCGGGTGAGGCTTGGCGCTTTTGGCGGCGCAATTCGAGGTATTTTTGTTGCCAGTAATTGATGTACCGCATGAAGTCTTTGGTGCGCTCGATTTGGGTGGGGTAGCGTTCTGTGCGGCCGTTTTCGGTGCTGCGCGTACCGGGAGTGAGCAGGAGGATGAGTTTGCCTGCGGATTGCCATTGGGGCAGGTAGTTGGCAGCGAGTTTCATACCCTCCTGATCGTGCAGAAAATTGTCGCTGAGGAAGACGAGGACGTGCCCGCCGGCGGCATCGGCTTGCTCCCAGTTTTCAGCCGTTTGGATGTCGAGTAGTTGAGTGCGAACGGGGGCCAGTTTGAGGTCTTCGGCCATGTGGAGGGCATCGCTTTCCTGGGCGGGATGGTAGAGCAGGGCGAGGGTGTGTTCGGCAGTCATGGTTTTATTTTTGGTCGTTTAATTGCCGGATGTATTCATCGAATTCTTCGGTAAACGCGCGGTACTCTGCCGTGGCAGGTCCATAAAAGCCGGTATGTATGCGCAGGACGCGGTTGTCCTTGTCGAGGAAAATCATGGTGGGGTAGGAGACGATTTTTTGCAGCATGGGCAGGGCTTCGGCGGCAGCCGCTCCGGGCGGGCCTGCATAGAGGATGGGGTAGGGCACTTTCATTTTTTGCTTGAAAGTGCGTATCAATTGGAAGGCTTTTTCAGGGTCTTTTCCCTTTTCGAAGGACAGGCCGATGACGGCTATGTTGAGGTCGGGATGCTTTTGAAGGTAGTCTGTTAGAAATTTTGTTTCGTCTCTGCAATTGGGGCACCAGGTGCCCATGATTTGTATGATTTTTGGCCTTTCGGCAAATGCAGCATCGTCTATGGATACGGTGTCGCCCGTTTCCGGATCGGGGAAGGCGAAGTCGAAGCGCTCGTAGCCGGGTTTGAGGAAAGTGAGGGAGTCGGGATGCTGCAGTGTGGCTTGGGGGTCGCGCCGGGCGATCCAATCCGTGCGATAGTGGATGCCCGATTGAAAGGTGCCGCTGAGGGTGCTGTCGGGCATGACTTTAGCCGTGAAGAGAAAGGCATGGCTGCCGTCAAAACATGAGAGGTACATTTTGTCGCCCTGTACGGTGCCGTCGAGGAAGCGGAAGTCGCCGGTTTCTGTGGCGAAGGTGCCGCTGATGTGGTTGTTTTCTTGTTTAAATTCTCCGATGGCATCGAAGGCGTCTTCCGTGTCGGGTGCAAAGGTCGTTGCCCATCGTCCGCTGAGGTCCATGACGGGCTTTTTGCGCACGGTGGTAAAGCGGTAGCCTCTGCCGAATTCTGCTTCGAAGGGGATGCTGTATTTCCCGCGAGAGGGCACAAACCAGGCGCCCTGGATGATGCCTTCGCCCCAGCGTCCGAGGATGTAGGTATCGTAAATGGGGAAGTTAATGCGTATGCTGTCGTGGCCGGTGCTTTGGTCGTGCCAGGTGCTGATGTCGTCTATGCGCAGGCGTTCTTCGCCATTGATGATTTCTATGTAGAAGGTGCTGTCGCCCGAATAGGTGAGGTCAAAGAGGAAGGGGAGTTGGCCGTAGGGCACGTCTTCCATGCGCGGGTTGGGATTTTCTTCGACATCTTTTTGGCCGGGTATGGGTTTTTTTTCGAGATGCAGGACGCCCCGCCAGCGGCCGGGCGGCAGCAGGGTATAGGGGTTGATTTCCTCGATGCAGGAGGGCAGGCTGCTGAGGAAGAGCAGGAGGAGGGCGAGTATGGGTGTGCTGTGTTTCATTTTATTTTTTTTGATGATAGACCTCATCCCATTCTTTGGGTTGCGGGTCGCCTAATTTTCCCATGCTTTTGGCGACGATCATGGAAACGGTGGCATCGCCGGTTACGTTGGCTGTAGTGCGACACATGTCGAGGGGGCGATCCACGGCAAAGATGAGAGCCAGGCCTGCTTCGGGTATGCCGGCTTGCGCCAAAACGATGACGAGCATGACCATGCCTGCTCCCGGCACGGCAGCGGAGCCGATGGAGGCCAGGGTGGCAGTCAGGATGATGCCGAGTTGAGCGGACAGGCTCAGCTCCATGTTAAAGGCCTGGGCGATGAAGACGGCTGCAATGGCCTGATACATGCTGGTGCCATCCATGTTGATGGTGGCGCCTATGGGCAGTACGAAGCTGGCGACTTCTTCCTCTACGCCGAGGTGTTCTTCGACCCGCTCCATGGTAACGGGCAGGGTAGCGGCGCTGGAGCTGGTCGAGAAGGCCAGCAACTGGGCCGGAGCTATGCCGTTGAAGAAAAACTTGTACCCCCGCTTGGCAATGAGTTTGACCAGGGTGGGATAGAATAGAAAGATGAGGATGCCCAGCCCGATCAAAACGCTCATGGAGTAGCCCAGCAGGGCCTTAAACAGATCCCAGCCCGGCGATTCCACCACGAGGGCAGCGAGCAGGGCAAAAACGCCCACGGGAGCCATGAGCATGATGAGGTCTATCATCTTGAGGATGACCTCATTGACCCCGTCAAAAAAGGCCTTTACCGGCGCCGATTTTTCCTCCGGCACGAGGATGAGTCCGATGCCAAAGAAGATGGCGAAGAAGATGACCTGGAGCATTTTTCCGTTGTTGCTCATGGCTTTAAAGAGGTTGTCGGGCACCAGGTCCACGAGCGGCTGCAAAGGCCCCCGGGCCTTGGCTTCCTGTGCAGCCTGCGCCTTGCTTTCCGCCTTGTCGGCATAGTTGGCAAGCAATTCCTTGCGGGTTTCCTCTTTCAGCAACTTACCGGGCTGCACGATGTTGACTACGAGAAGCCCAATGGTGATGGCGACCACTGTAGTGATGAGATACAGCCCTATGGTGCGCCCTCCCATAGCCGAGAGGCTGGAAAGGTCTTTCAAATCCGACACCCCTTTGATCAAAGAAGCCAGAATGAGCGGTATGGCAATTAACTTCAACATGTTGATAAAGATGGTGCCAAAGGGCTTGATCCAGTCCACGATAAAGCCTTTCCAGCCCATTTTGGCGCCCAAAACACCAAAGAGCACGCCCAACAACATGCCCAGTAAAATCTGCCAGTGTAGAGGTATCTTCTTCATGCTTATTTCATTTTCAGGGTGAGTCCGTTTTTCGTTTTGCATCCCCGCCTTTCAGCGGGCATAGCGACAAAGATACGATTTTGGGGGAATTGTCCGTTGTCCGTTGTCGGTTGGTGGTT
>JALVES010000044.1 GCA_027030635.1 Saprospiraceae bacterium
CGGGTTTGTTTCCGACTTGCGTCAAATATTTTTGGCCGGCCATATAGACGATCTGGCCAATCAACATGCCGATGCCTGCCAGGCCAAAGCCGTAATGCCAGCCATAGGCATAAGCCACCGTACCTACAACCAAAGAGGCCAGCATGGCGCCTATGTTGATGCCGATGTAAAAGATGGAGAAGCCCTTGTCCCTGCGGGCATCGCCCTGCTTGTACAAGCCGCCCACCATGGTGGAGATGTTGGGCTTGAGCAGGCCCACGCCGGCCACGATGAGGGCCAGGCCGGTAAAGAAAGCCGTTTCGTTGTCTATGGCCAGCGTCCCGTGCCCGAGACACAGCAACAAACCGCCGTACAGCACAGCCTTCTTCTGCCCAAACACGCGGTCGGCCAAAATGCCCCCGGGAATGGAAGCCACATACACCAGCATGGTGTACCAACCGTAAAGCACCAGGGCATTTTTCTCCGACCACCCCAGACCGGGATTGTCCCCCGTAGCTTCAGCAATGATGTAGAGCGTCAGTATGGCCCTCATGCCATAGTAACTGAAGCGCTCCCACAATTCCGTAAAAAACAAGACGTATAAACCAACGGGATGTCCAAACAATTCCCGTTGATGAGCAGGTGCATCCAATGTCATACCATCTGTAATTTTGGTGAATAAAGGCGCAAAATAGAGATTTTTTGGGAAGTGGGGAGTTGTGGGGCAAAAAAATGCGATAGAGATTTTTTTTACAGGAAAACTTTCTATCTTTGCAGTCAGGAGGTGAGTCACTCGCTTTCTTAAGGAAAATATGGAACAAAAGTCTGGTTGTGGAGTTTCTGCAATGGCAAAGGCCTGTTGCAATGGCTAATTGGTATTGTAAGCCCTGTTAAGGGGGGGCATAAACTTTCTTTCTTATGAGAACTTTTGCGAGTTTGTTTGGTCTTGAGGATGCCCTCCAAATTCCCGAAATTCAGGCGCTGTTTCCCGCTGCAAGTCTTGACGAGACTGCTTTCCCTCTGCCTCATGCGGGCATTATGCACGAAGCAGTTATCAATGTACCGAACATAGAGGTCGCAGAGGCTTCTTTCAACCCCTTCATCTCTCCCGGTATTGAAGTCGAAGATGACCCTGCAAGAGGCATGGATGACTACATCTTTAGCTGGTACCTCGACGATGAAGGTACTTATGAAGAAGTCGCCATAGGCGAAGAGCAAGCCCTTAGCATGACTGGTATGCGTCTGGCAAGAACCAATATTGTTATTGTAATTGCCAGCATCAAAATGGTGACTATTTACTTCAGCCTCGGATGAAGTATAGCAATGAGTACTATACTAAGGAATGTGGCATTGCGCAAAACCAATGGCCTTCTGTGGGGAGTTATCTTTATGATACTTCCTATAAGGGTATGGTTAAACTTGTGCGGACTCAATGATTGAATTATACATGGCGCTGCAGGTTGCAACGGCAGCGCCATGTAGTTTGAATTTAAAAAGTTACGTCATGACTGCTTATCTCTTTAAATACTTTGTTCGAGGTATTGTTTTGCTTTTTTTGTTGTTTTTTTCTACAGTTTTATTTGCCCAAAAGGATTATGGCCATGTCTCCATACTTGGCGGCGGGTATGTGCATGAAGCAATTCCGACTGTTAACCTTTTAGGGCCCGGGTATGATTATTTGGTGGTGAGCCCTTTTCTGGGATTTTCTTATCAGTTTCCCGGAAGCGATTTTTCTTTTTCTTACAGGCGAAGTCTGAATTACGGGCATACAGCCAATAAGGATATACGGTTTGGTGTTTTGAATTTTCGTGGTACAGATTCCAGTATGGACGAAATAGGTCGCTTGGATTTGTTTTACCGGATTGGTAATGAAAAATTGGCCAATATGCGTTTGGGGCTTGGTTATTTCAGGAAGCGATGGGTTACCACTTCATATTTTTTGGCGCAAGAAGCCGGGGTGGGCTTTGCTGCCTCAAACTTTTCGGGTTTAAGTTTTTCTGTGGCCTTTGATTTTAAAGAGGTGTCGGTTGAGCTTTCTAAATTGCTTGAAATTGAGCACGGCTTTGATATCTTCTCTTCTTATTTGTATGGTGTGTCCGTCTATCGTTCTTTCCCCTTGCATTTGAAAGGGCGAAAAGGACGAAGAGAGGCCGAAGAGAAAAAAACGGAGAATCCGGTTTGGGATCATTTTTTCCCTTTTATCTCCCTGCATTTGAGGCCTGTCAAGTATTACCATACGGTCAATGATGATTTGTTTAATCCTGTGGGCATAGTCCCGGGCTTGGGTATTGGTTATTATTTCCCGAAGTATGATGCTTCTCTCATCGTCAGCAGGGATGTCTGGAAGCGTTTGATAGGAGGAACACATAGCAACGATGTGATAGGCTACATATCCACAACTAACATCATGCTCAAGAAGTACTTTGAAGGGAAGAGAAATGGCAAGTGGGTCGTCGGCCTCGGTTGGCACCCCATCAGGAATGATAACGAACCCTGGAGGCAACTGCAGCGAGAAATGGAAGGGCATCTTATCCAATTTCCCCGCTACACCAATGTTTTTGGCATAGGTTACAGCATAGGGTATGCTTTGGATGAGCACTATGAGTTGGAGCTTAGGCAGATCATCCCTTATTTTGGGGATAAGGCTTTTACGCCCTGGTATTCGGGCATAGGTGTGGTGTACAATTTTCGGGAGGAGGGGTTTTGAGGGGGAGGTTACCCTTCTGAGGTAAAACTAAACACTATCTCCGGATGATTTTCCTGTGTCGTTTGCAGGATCCAGGCGCTTTCGGCGAGGAAGACCCATTGGTCGTGGATGTCTTTGGCCAGGTCGCGGCGGCGGCGGGTGAGGAACTCTTTCCAGGCGTCGGGATTGTCGGAGGATACCCAGACGGCTTTGTGGATGCGCATGGGCTCGTAGTCCACGGAGGCGCCGTACTCGTGTTGCAGGCGGTACTGGATGACTTCAAACTGCAGGGCGCCCACGGTGCCGATGATGCGGGCGCCGTCGTGCTCGCGGCGGAAGAACTGGGCTACGCCTTCTTCCATGAGTTGCAGCAGGCCCTTGTTGAGCTGCTTTTGCTTCATGGGGTCCTTGTTGATGACCATGCGAAACTGCTCGGGTGAAAAGCTGGGGATGCCCTTGAAGTGCAGGAGCTCGCCCTCTGTGAGCGTATCTCCGATTTTGAAGTTGCCGCTGTCGTACAGGCCGATGACATCGCCGGGAAAGGCCTCCTCAATGACTTCCTTTTTGGCGGCCATGAAGGAGGTGGGGTTGGGGAATTTCAGCTTGCGGTTTTGGCGCACGTGCAGGTAGTTGGTGTTGCGCCTGAAGACGCCCGAGCAGATGCGCAGAAAGGCGATGCGGTCGCGGTGCCTGGGGTCCATGTTGGCGTGAATCTTAAAGACGAAGCCGCTGAGCTTGTCTTCATCGGGCTGCACGATGCGCTCTTCGGCTTCCCGCGGGCGCGGGGAGGGGGCCGTTTCCACAAAGCAATCGAGCAGCTCTTTCACGCCAAAGTTGTTGATGGCGCTGCCGAAGAACACGGGCGTCAGCTCGCCGCGCAGGTAGGCTTCTTTGTCGAAGGCGGGATAGACCTCTTCGATGAGGTGGTTTTCGGAGCGCAGCTCTTCGGCCAGGCTTTCGCCCAAATGCTCGTCTAAGCGCGGGTCGCTCAGATCGGTGATTTTTACGCTTTCCTCTTCTTCCTGCCTGCCGTGGGGGCGGAAGAGGATGAGTTTTTTGTCATAGCGGTCATAGACGCCTTTGAAGCGCTGCCCCATGCCGGCGGGCCAGCTCAGGGGCGTTACCGTCAGGCCCAGCTTGGCTTCGATTTCGTCTAAGAGATCAAAGCCGTCCTTGCCCTCGCGGTCCAGCTTGTTGATGAAGATCATCATGGGCGTATCCCTCATGCGGCAGACTTTGACCAGCTTTTCGGTTTGCTCTTCCACGCCTTTGGCCACGTCAATGACGACGATGGTGCTGTCCACGGCCGTGAGGGTGCGGTAGGTGTCCTCCGCAAAGTCCTTGTGGCCGGGCGTGTCCAGGATGTTGATCTTGCGCCCCTGGTACTCAAAGCCCATGACGGAGGTAGCCACCGAGATGCCCCTTTGCTTCTCAATCTCCATAAAGTCGGAAGTGGCCGTGCGCTTGATCTTGTTCGACTTGACAGCCCCCGCCACCTGGATGGCACCTCCGAAGAGCAGGAGCTTCTCCGTCAGCGTAGTCTTTCCCGCATCGGGATGGCTGATGATGGCGAAAGTGCGGCGTCTTTGTATTTCTTCTTTAAAAGTCATGGGTCGTTTTTGCGAAGCTGCAAAGGTACGTTATTTCGCTGTACGGATAAAAAGTCGTATATTCACCGCAGATTTTGCGGAGAATATGCGGAGAATATGAAATACATCTATCAACAGCCTGCCTGGCCGGATTTTTTTTGGGATGAGCGCGCCGTGGCTCCTTTGCTGGCGAAGGTGCGCCATGCGCAGGGCTTGCTGTTGGGCAGGATGCAGGCTTTGGGGTTTGAGCTGCAGCGGGAGGCTTTGTTGGAGGTTTATACGCTTGATGTGCTTCGCTCGACGGAGATAGAGGGCATTTTGCTTCATGTGGGGCAGGTGCGTTCTTCTGTTGCCCGTCGTTTGGGGATGGACGCTGCGGGCTTGCCCAAGCCGGAGCGGGAGGTGGAGGGTGTGGTGGAAATGACCTTCGATGCCGTGCGCAACTATGCGGAACCATTGGATGAGGCGCGTCTTTATGCCTGGCATCGCGCTCTTTTTCCGGAGGGGAAGAGCGGCCCCTATAGAATCTTAACAGGGCGCTGGAGGGATGATTCTACGGGGCCCATGCAGGTCGTTTCGGGGGCTATGGGTAAAGAGCGCGTTCATTTTCAGGCTCCGGCGGCAGAGCGGATTGAGGAGGAAATGCGCGTTTTTCTGGCTTGGTTTAATCGCGAGGAGGAGGGCTTGGATGCCGTATTGAAAGCCGCTTTGGCGCATTTGTGGTTCATCACCATTCATCCTTTTGAAGACGGCAACGGCCGCATAGCCCGGGCGCTTACCGATATGTTGTTGGCACGGGCCGATGGCAGTGAGCAGCGTTTTTACAGCATGTCGGCTGAAATCGGCAGGCGGCGGAAGGCGTATTACACCATGCTTGAGCGCACGCAAAAGGGCGATTTGGATGTTACGGAATGGTTGCTGTGGTTTTTGGACAGTCTGCGGGCTGCATTGGATGCCTCTGAGCAGACCCTCGGCAAGGTCCTGGCCAAATATGCCTTTTGGCATCGCC
>JALVES010000045.1 GCA_027030635.1 Saprospiraceae bacterium
GCGCTTTCAGAATGTTTCTACGGCTTTGAAGCTGTTGGTTTTGCTGCTCATTACCGCAGCGGGTTTGTACCTGCCCGGTCAGGGTACGCCCGATTGGGGGGCTTCCTGGCAGCGGGAGGTGATTAGTCCTGGATTTAGCGTGGCTTTTTTGTTTTCAGTCTATGCCTATTCCGGTTGGAATGCGGCAGCTTATGTAGTTGAGGAGATTCGCCGGCCCATGCGAAATTTGCCCCGTGCGCTCTTGTTGGGGACAGCCGTAGTGGCTTTGTTGTACATTTCTATGCAGTGGGCTTTGCTGCGTCAAATCCCGACGGAATTGCTGCAGGGAAAAATAGAGGTTGGCCAACTGGCCGGTCGTATGATGTTTGGAGATTGGGGCGGGCGTTTGTTTAGCACGGCCATTGCACTTTTTCTCGTTTCGGGCATCAGCGCCATGGTCTGGGTAGGTCCCCGCGTCAGCAGAGCCGTAGCCGAAGATTATCCCTTTTGGGCCTTCCTGAAAAAAGACAACCGGTATGGGATTCCCGTACGGGCGATATGGTTTCAGGCAGGCATCAGCTTGTTGCTGCTCCTCTCCGGTTCTTTCGAGCGCATGCTGCTCTACAGCGGTTTCGTCCTCCAGGCCTTCACGGCCCTGACGGTAGCCGCTCTCTTCATTGCCCGAAAGCGGGCTCCCCGCCCCCGGGGAGTTTTTCTCAGCCCCGCCTATCCCTACGTGCAAATTGCTTTTTTGCTCATCAGCCTCTGGGTGATGCTTTTTATGATGTATGAACAGCCTGTGGAGAGCCTTGCGGGAGGGGTGTTGTTGCTTATTGGGGTGGGGTTTTGGTACGCGCGCTGAAGCACGCGTTTAGTACGCGAGCTGAAGCACGCGTTTAGTACGCGCGCTGAAGCACGCGTTTAGTACGCGCGCTGAAGCACGCGGTACTAATTGGGCGGCTAAAGCCACCCCAACTTGGGGGTACGCGCGCTGAAGCGCGCGTTTAAGAAGCGCGCGTTTAAGTTACCATGGGCGTGGGTCTTTTCCGGGGTATTTTTGAGGCATGGAGAGAAACCATTCACGAAGCTCCGGAGCGAGATAATTGTGGGGGAATTTCTCCCACGAGGCACATATGCCTGCTTTGACGGGGTTTTTGAGCGTATAGTTTATCACATAAAAAAGATGGCGCTCACTGCGGATATAGCGCTCGTAGCTATCCCGTTGCCAAAAGCTTCCGCTACGCCCCAAGTATTCATTAATCTGACGAGCTGTACTGCCCTTGATAAACTGCATAATCTTGGGATAAGAGGCCATTGACTTCCGAGCTTGTTGAGTATGCAAGGGATCTGCATAACTCAAGCCCCCACTCAAATCTATCACCAAATGAACGTGATTGGACATGATGCAATAACAAAGCAGGCGATACATCTCACCATCTAATTGATGAAGCTTGCTTTTCAACAATTCCGCTATACAGGGGTCCTTGAGCCAACATTCTCCGTAAACCTCTTCATCCAGTAAAGCTTCATATTTCTCTAAAAAAGAAATCTTCAGGGCACGCAGGCGAATGCGGGCGATTTCTTGTCTGCTGCGATGCAGAGCCTTTATGAGGTTAGCTGCTTTGCGATACTCAGCTTCATACTCCTTGACAAGAAAAGCCGGAACAGAATTATACAACCGAAATGTGATAAACAATGCAGCACCCTCAGGTATGATATGAGTGATATTGCTGCTATAAAAGAGAACGTCCTCTTTCATGCTCTTTGGTTTAAAGAGTTAAAAATTAGATTGGCGTTCGTGTATTATAGCGTTCGAAAGAGGAGGCAGGTAAAACACTCCATGAACGCCCCTCACCTCCCCTTTAGTATAAACCAAGCAAGAAATTTAGTTGGGGTGGCTTTAGCCGCCCAATTAGTATCGCGTGCTTCAGCGCGCGTACCCCAAGTTGGGGCGGCTTTAGCCGCCCAATTAGTATCGCGTGCTTCAGCGCGCGTACCCCAAGTTGGGGCGGCTTTAGCCGCCCAATTAGTATCGCGTGCTTCAGCGCGCGTACTTAAACGCGTGCTTTAGCACGCGTGCTCTTAGCATGCGTACATTGGTACGCGCGCTAAAGCACGCGGTACTAATTGGGGGGCTGAAGCCCCCCCAACTAGTTGTTTAAAAAATTGTTTTCTTTGCGAGAACAATCGTTATTTTCTAACGCGAGAGAGGACATGTCTTTCCTTCTCGCACTAAAACCAAATCAACTATGGCCTTTCAATTACCGGATTTGCCTTACGCATACGATGCTTTGGAGCCTTACATTGACGCCCGTACCATGGAAATCCACTACACTAAGCACCATGCGGGCTATACCAACAAGCTCAATGCCGCCATTGCCAATACCGACTCAACAGAGCTTGAGGGTATGAAAATTGAAGACATCCTCAAAAATGTCTCCAAATTCCCCAAGGCTGTGCGCAACAATGGCGGAGGTTACTACAACCACTCCCTTTTTTGGAGCATTATGGGGCCCGATGGAGAAGGCGCTCCTTCTAAACAGATGAACATCAGCAAAGCCATTAAGCGCGACTTTGGGTCTTTTGAAAACTTCAAAGACGAGTTCAGCAAAGCTGCCGCTACGGTATTCGGCTCAGGCTGGGCCTGGCTCTGTGTGGACAAAAACGACAAACTCTTTATCTGCCAGACGCCCAACCAGGACAACCCGCTCATGGACATCAATGGCTTTGAGGGACAGCCCATCCTCGGACTCGACGTCTGGGAGCACGCCTATTACCTCAAGTACCAAAATCGCCGGCCCGAATACATCGAAAATTTCTTCAATGTCATCAATTGGCATGAAGTGACGAAACGCTACAACGACGCCAATGAAGGCGCCTCCAACTTCTAAAAAAGTGAGGGCAGCAGAAGCTGCCCTCTTTTTTATTCAATGGATTTGTACATCTTTCTCGCCTGATCTTCCGTGAAAATCCCCAACATGCCGGTGCGGAAAATGTACTCCTTGTTGTCTTTTAACAACACTTTTCTAAAGTCGAAGGACTGCGTGGTGGAGTCTATGCTGTTTTGAAACAAAAAACCATCCTCGTACTCTTCAATGATTTTGTCAAAAAGAGGCTGTGAGGCGACTTCTTTCTTTTGAGCTTCAACGGCCTGCTTTAGATTGGAAGTGCCTGCATCAGATGCAAAAATTTGCAGGGAGTAGCCTTCTCCTGCCTGCACCGTGATGTCCTTCATGATGCCGAGATCGCTTTCCTTAATCTCTAAGTGAGCAGTGTCGGGCACCAAAATGTCCACAGCTATGCCATGCGATTCCAGGCTGACGGGCTGCCAGTTGGCCATTTCGTCTTGCTGGCAGGCTGCAAAAATCAAAAGGGCGAAAAAGAAAATCGGTAAGTACTTCATGAGTTTTGAATTTGTGCTCTTCAAGCGTTTTCAGGATTTTGGCAAAGATAAGAAATTAACTCATAGCATACTCCGCCAAAGCCGTGATCGTCAAACTGGGATTGACCCCCAAATTGGCGGGGATGATGGAGCCATCCAAAACGTACATGTTCGGATAGCCAAAAACCCTCATGCGATCATCCACCACCCCCTCGGAAGCATCGCGCCCCATCGGGCAGCCGCCTATGATGTGAGCCGTGGTGGACATGTTAAACAAGACTTCCGTCAAAGCATTTTCGGGTATGCCATCGGCCAGTTTTGCGTAGTTGTACATAAACTGTTGCCCTGTCTCTAAATAAGCAGGCGGAGCAGCTTTGTCGCCGCGATCCATATAGAGGCCTCGCAGTCTGCCGTAGCGCATTTTCAGCTCGTTGTCCAAAGTTTGCATGACGAGCAGAATGACAGAGCGCTCGGCATATTTTTTGGAGAAAAGAGTTTGGTAGAAGTCCCCCGGCTTTCGCCAAATGTTGCCCAGCCATTTAAGGGGTCTTGCAGGGCCTGGCCCGACGGCAGGCGTGGCGAGGAAGCGCATTACATCGGCCTTATCGGCATACTTGACCACTTCGATATGGGTGTGCTCGTCGGCCTCTATGGAAGAGGAAATGGCGATGCCGTGGTTGAGCTTTTTGTCCTTGCTGAGCACGCCGCATAAACTTTCGGAATTGGTGCGAAGGCTGTGTCCCAGTTTGTCGGAAATGTCGGGCAGCGTTTTGTAATGCTGTTTTTGCCGGAAGAGCAATTTCAAAGTGCCGAGCACGCCCGCCGAAAAAACAATGCCTTTCGCTTTAAAGCGCCTGACTGAAGAGCGGCATTTGCCGAAAGGCTCTAAGCCCTTTTTGCGAAAAGGAGCCAAAAGCCCGAAAGGAGAATATGCCTCCACGGTGTAGTGCTCCCCGTCAAAAGAAATGCGCTCGGCTTTCATCTCGGAGATGATTTCGGCTCCCTGCCTTTCGGCAAACCAGAGGTAGTTCTTGACCAAAGTGTTCTTGGCATTGTGGCGGCAGCCGGTCATGCAGCCCGCACAGGCTATGCACGCCTTGCGTTTGGGGCCTTTGCCATCGAAGTAGGGGTCCGTGTCTTCTCCCTTTTCTCCAAAGTAAACGCCTGCCTCTACGGGCCGGAAACTGCCGCCCCGCCCCATCTGTTCGGCAGTCTTTCTTAACAGTTCATCTTCTTCATGGAGCCAGGGGTTGGTGGCGCTGCCCAACATGCGGCGGGCAGTGCGGTAATGCGGCTCCAAAGCCGCCTTCCAATCTTTGAAATGTGCCCAGGCAGGATGCTCAAAAAATGCATCGGGAGGGTAGTAGTGGGTGTTGGCATAAACCAGGCTGCCGCCACCAACGCCCGTGCCCGAGAGGACGAGCGCCCGCCTGAAAAAACTCAGCCGCTGGATGCCCTTCCAGCCGAGGGCGGGTAGCCAGAAGTACTTGCTGAGCTGGCGGTTGCTTTCCGGAAATTCTTCATCCTCCCAGCGCTTGCCCATCTCGAGTACCAGTACTTTGTATCCCTTCTCCGACAGGCGCATGGCCGCAACGGAGCCTCCAAAACCGGACCCTATGACGATGTAGTCGTACATCAGGGTTCTAAGGCTTGCGCCAAATCTGCGATTAAATCTTCGGGATGCTCCACGCCTATGGAGAGACGAATGAGCGAGGGCGTAATGCCGAGTTTCATCTTCTCCCCGGGGTCCACGGCGGCATGCGTCATGGTGTCGGGATGCTGGGCGAGAGACTCCGTGCTGCCGAGGCTGACGGCCAGTTTGAAGAGGTGCAGCTTGTTGAGGAAGGCAAAGGCCTCGGCTTCTCCTCCGCGTATCTCAAAGGAAATCATGGCCCCGGGCGCCAGGCATTGACGGCGATAAATTTCGTATTGACGACCGTCCTCTTCCGTGAGCAGGCCGAGGTAGTGGACTTTTTCTACCCGTGGGTGGGCAGTGAGAAAGCGGGCTACTTCTCCGGCATTTTTCGTCTGTCGCTCTACGCGGATTTTCAGGGTCTCCAAAGAGCGCAGCAGCAGCCAGCCGGTCCAGGGCCCGGCCATGTTGCCGAAGAAGGTGCGCAGCGCGCGCACGCGGTCCATGTGCTTCTGCCTGCCGAGTACGGCGCCGGCGATGAGGTCGCTGTGGCCGCCGATGTATTTGGTGGCGCTATATACGACCAGGTCGGCTCCGTGCTTCAGCGGGTGTTGCCAGACGGGGCCGAGGTAGGTGTTGTCCACGGCCAGCAGGATGCGTTCTTCCTCCGAAAAGCGGTCGGCAATGCGGCGGCAGGCTTCTATGTCAATCAGGGCATTGGTCGGGTTGGCAGGCGTCTCGATGAAGATTAACTTCAAATTTGCCGAAAGGCCGGACTGCTCCACCAAGTCTGTGATTTGCTCCTCGCTCATGTCCGGAGAAAACTCCAGCGTGTGGATGCCCTGTTTGTGGAGGTAGCTTTTGATGAAGTGGTCCGTGCCTCCATACAAGGGCCCGCTGTGCAACAACAGGTCTCCGGGTTTTAAAAATTCCAGCAGTACCGTGGTGATGGCCGACATGCCGCTTTCAAAAACCGCGCAGGCCTCGGCTTCATCCCAAAGGGTGAGTCGCTCTTCGAGGATTTGAAGGTCGGGATTGTTGAGTCGGCTGTAGATGAGGCCGATTTGCTCTTTGGGCTTTTTCTCGCGCAGGCCGTAAGCCAGTTCGAAGAAGGCTTTGCCCTCTTCAGCAGAGGCAAAGGCGAAGGTGGAAGTCTGAAAGATGGGGCACTTGACGGCGCCTTCCGACCATTGCGGGTTGTAGCCGTAGCTCATCATCCAGCTTTCCGGGTTTTTAATGTGTTTGGCTTTCATGCTAAGTGTTTTTTGGCCTGAAAGCCCCATCGCATCAACGGTTTCGCCCGGTGTCTGTTGACCTTTTTGAAGGTTTTGTGTTGAACATGCTGAATTTTGCCAGGCCGCTGCGCTGTAAAAAGTGCATGACGGAAATTTTCAACACGCCCAGGCCGTATTTAACACTGCGGCGGAAGTTGATGGAGGAGGCTTCCTCAAAATATTTGGTGGGGCAGGTAATCTCGGCAATGCCAAAGCCGGCATAAATGACCTGAGACAACATTTCATTATCAAATATGAAATCGTCGGAATTTTGGTTGTAGGGAATCTGCTCCAGTACTTCGCGGCTAAAGGCCCGGTAGCCGGTGTGGTACTCGGAGAGTTTGTGGCCGTTGAGCAGGTTTTGCACGAAAGTGAGAAAGCGGTTGGCCACGTATTTATAGATAGGCATGCCTCCTTTGAGCGCTCCGTTGCCGAGGATGCGCGAGCCCAGCACGGTGTCGTACAAACCCTCGGCGATGAGATGCACCATAGGCACGATGAGCTTGGGCGTGTACTGATAATCGGGATGCAACATGATGACGATGTCGCCGCCCAGCTCCAGGGCTTTGTTGTACAGCGATTTTTGGTTGCCGCCATAGCCCTTGTTTTCTTCGTGTTTTAAAAGGTGGCGGATGCCCAGTTCGCGGGCCTTCTCCAGGGTGTCGTCCTTGCTGGCATCATCGCAAAGGACCACCTCATCTACGATCTCAAAGGGAATCTCCCTGTAGGTTTGCTCTAAGGTGGAAGCTGCGTTGTAAGCCGGCAGCACCACGATGACTTTCTTAGCTCGGTACATGGGGCAAAGATAGCAGATTTAGCCGTTAGGTGGCGGGCTGTTTGCCTTTCGGCAAAAGGCTGTAAATCTGTACCTTTGCCTGTATGTCCAAAAACTCCATGCGCGTACTCATTGTCGGAGCCGGCAGGGGCGGCAGCGCCCTTTTGCAGATTATGCATGATTTGCCGGAAATTGAGGTGGTAGCTGTTGCCGACAAAGACCCTTCGGCCCCGGGCCTGGCCTTTGCTGAGGAGGAGGGCATGCTGACCTTTGTAGGGCCGTCGGCCATAGCGGATGCTCTGCGCGAAACACCCCCGCCCATAGACGTACTCATTGATGTTACCGGCAATCCGCGCCTGCACGAACTCCTGCTGGAGCATAAAGACAAAAACACCCGACTCATCAGCGGGCCTGCAGCTCGCTTTATCTGGGAGTTGATCAAGGCCGTAGAGGAACGCAATGCCCTCAAAACCGAGCGCGATGAGCTCAAAGCCGAATTGGCTGCCGAAAAGATGCTCAAAGAAGAGGCTGCCGAGGAAATTGTCTTCGGCAGCAATCCCGAAATGAGACGGGTGAAGCAACTGGTGGAACAGGTAGCGCCCACACCCACCACCGTCCTGCTCACCGGCGAAACGGGTACGGGCAAAGAGGTTATGGCGCGCATGATCCACCTCAAAAGCAATCGCAAAAACAGGCCCTTCGTCAAAATCAACTGCACAGCCTTCTCGGCCTCGCTACTCGAAAGCGAGCTCTTCGGCCACGTCAAAGGGGCCTTTACCGGAGCTGCCTTCGATAAGCGCGGACTGCTGGAGGAAGGCCATGGCGGTACGGTCTTCCTCGATGAAATCGGAGACATCAGCCCCGACATGCAGGTCAAGCTGCTGCGGTTCCTGCAATTCGGCGAACTGCGCCCCGTAGGCAGCAACGAAACCAAAATCGTGGATGTGCGCGTCATCGCCGCTACCAACCGCCGTTTGCGCAAGCTCATCAAAAAGGGCCGCTTCCGCGAAGACCTCTACTATCGCCTCAATGCCTTTGTCATAGAACTGCCGCCCCTGCGCCAACGAGCCGAAGACATCGAGCAACTGGTGCAGCACTTCCTCAAACGCGCACAACGCCGCCTCAACAAAAAAGAAGTGGAGTCGGTCTCCTCCGAAGCCATCCACTACCTCAGCATGTACGACTATCCGGGCAACCTCCGCGAGCTGCAAAGCATCATCGAAAGGGCTGTCATCCTCTGCAACGGCCCCGAAATCAAGCCCGAACACCTGCCCCTGAACTTATTGCCCGCCGAAACAGCCCCCTATCATTCCATCAACCCGCTTTCCGGTAGCACCGGGGCCCCATTTTCCGAAAGGAAAAAAGCAGTCATCGCCCAATTCGAACGAAGCTACCTCGCAAACTGCCTGCGCAAATCCAAAGGCAACGTCTCCCGAGCTGCCGAACTGGCCGGCCTGCCGCGCAAATCCTTCTACCGCCTCATGCACAAATACGGCCTTAGTAAACAGGACTTTGTTTGACACACTTAACAGGATAAAGTGTGTCTTTTTTGACCCAATCAAAGGATCGGGGAGCCGACGAAGGAGGATCCCCGAGCCGGCCTTTTAATTCCTGAAAAGTCAAGGCCACCCGCTCCCCCGGCCCCTAAAGGGGCGCCCTCCCGCCTTTGGAAAATGGGCTATCAAGTTAAACCGGCTTAAAAATCCGCGAAAATCTTTAGACTGAGCCTGCCGAAGTCCGCGTCATCTGTCAGGCTGAGCCTGCCGAAGCCCGCGTTCTATCACGACCTATTAGCCAACGTAAGGAAGCCCTCCGAGCCGGCCTCATAAGCTAAGCGAGTCTTGGGAAACCGCTCCCCGATCTTCCGCTTTTGCTCCAGCTCGGGGATCGGAGTAATTTTTAGCACAAAATCCACAACAATACTTTTTTGGAACACAATTGGCATAATACCTCCCCAACCGGCCTTGCCGTGAAGAAAAACTGTAAAAAATTGCATTTAAAATCATTTGCCATGCCAGACAAAAAACTCTTTGAAGCGGGCGTAAAGGATTACAGCGCCGAAGGACGCTACTACTACAGCCCGGGATACGAACCCTCCGACCTGGAATTGCTCGCCGCTTTTCGCGTAACACCCCAGGAAGGCGTGCCATTTGAAGAAGCCGCTGCAGCCGTAGCTGCCGAGTCTTCTTCCGGTACCTGGACCAACGTTTGGTCGGATTACCTGACGGACCCCGCACGTTACGCAGGCCGTACCTACAAGATCGAAAAAGTGCCGGGCGAAGAAAACCAATTCATTGCCTATATCGCCTATCCGCTGGATTTGTTCGAGGAAGGCTCTATGGCTAATCTGCTTTCTTCCATCGTGGGAAATGTCTTTGGCTTTAAAGCCCTGAAGGCACTGCGCCTCGAAGACATCCGCTTTCCGGCCGCACTTTTGAAGACCTTCCAGGGCCCGCCCCACGGCATCCAGTCGGAGCGCGACCGCATGAATAAGTACGGCAGGCCCCTGTTAGGCGCTACCATGAAACCCAAACTCGGCATGAGCGGCAAGAATTACGGACGCGTCGTTTATGAAGGCCTCAAAGGCGGCCTCGACTTTACCAAAGACGACGAAAACGTAACCTCCCAGCCTTTCATGCGCTGGACGGACCGCTTCAAATTTGTCATGGAAGCCGTCCAAAAAGCCGAGGCCGAAACCGGCGAACGCAAGGGGCACTACCTCAACGTTACGGCCGGCGACATGGAAGAAATGTACAAGCGGGCCGAGCTGGCCAAAGAACTCGGCAGCCCCATCATCATGGTGGATTACCTGACGGTGGGTTTCACGGCCTTTACCTCCCTTTCTAAATGGTGCCGCGACAACGGCATGCTGCTGCACGCCCATCGCGCCATGCACGCCGTCATGGACCGTCAGCGCAACCACGGCATCCACTGGAGGGTGCTGGCCAAACTCGCCCGCATAGTGGGAGCCGATCACGTCCACAACGGCACCGTCGTGGGCAAATTGGAAGGCGACAAGGCATCTACCATGGGCTCCGCCGCCCTCTTGCGCGAAAACAAGGTCAAGCGAGACCTCAGCCGCGGCATCTATTTCGACCAGGATTGGGTCTCCATGCCTGCTGTGATGCCGGTGGCCTCGGGCGGCATTCACGTCTGGCACATCCCCGAGCTGGTGCGCATCTTTGGCGACGATGTCATCCTGCAATTCGGAGGTGGCACCCTCGGACATCCCTGGGGCAGCATGCCCGGAGCCAAGGCCGTGCGCGTGGCTACCGAAGCCGTCGTCAAAGCCCGCAACGAAGGCCGCGACCTGCAGGCCGAAGGCGGCGACATCCTCCGCGAAGCTGCTAAATTCAGCCCCGAGCTGCAAGTCGCCCTCGAAACCTGGAAGGAAATCAAATTCGAATTCGAAACCGTAGATAAACTCTAAGTCATGCGTACCGAAACCTTTTCTTACCTCCCCCTGCTTTCGCAAAATGAAATCGCGAAGCAAATTCAATACATCGTCAACCAAGGCTGGACGGCCGGCATCGAGTACAGCACCGATACCGACCCCAAAAACAGCTACTGGAATTTCTGGAAACTGCCCTTCTTCGGCGAAAAAGACGTAGCCGCGATCATGGAGGAAATGGCAGCCTGCCGCCAGGCCAACCCCAAAGCCTACATCCGCATCATCGGCTACGACAACATCCGTCAGGGGCAGGTCCACAGTTTTGTAGCACTCGAACCCGAAGAGCAGAACTGACCAAAGCTGCTGCCAACAGGCAGCCCGACTTAACGCAGAGACAAAACACACATCATGGATTACAAAACCATACTCCTCGGTATCATAGGTGATAGCGCGGCGGGTAAAACAACGCTTACGCGCGGCATCGTCGAGCTGCTGGGGCCCGAAAACGTAACGGCCATCTGCAGCGACGATTATCACAAGTACAACCGCAAGCAGCGAAAAGAGTACGGAATAACAGCCATCAATCCGGCTTGCAATTACATAGACATCATGGAGCAACACTTCCTCGCCCTCAAGCGGGGGAAGCCCATCCTCAAACCCATTTACAACCACAGCACGGGCGACTTTGACCCGCCGGTTTACGTCAAGCCCAGGCGCTTTATCATCATCGAAGGCCTTTTGGGCGCTCATACCCAAAAGCTGCGCGACATCCTCGACGTCATCGTCTATCTCGACCCGCCCGAAGACTTGCGGGCCGAGTGGAAAATCCAGCGCGATACCGCCAAGCGGGGCTATACGCGCGAGCAGGTACTCGACGCCCTGCGTGCCCGCGAAGAGGACTCCGAGGCCTTCATACGTCCGCAAAAAAAATATGCCGACTTCATCGTCAGCTTCTACCCCAAGCAAAAACGAACGGGAGACGAGCGGCTGAATGCCAAAATTGCCATGAACCCCGCTCAACCCAGCGAGGAGTTTAACAGCATCATTGAAAAAATCAAAGCCGCCTTTGAAAATTACCCCTGTGAGCGCGCCAACAACCTGCCCTGCCTCTCCATCAGCCTGGAAAAATGGCATGGACAACCCATGGAAATTCTCGACATCCACGGCGAAATAGGGGAGGAGATGACCGACGAACTCAAGCAGATGCTTGGCCATGCCCTGCACCAAAAAGGCGTGGACCTCAACATGGATAAAGTGGGTCTTTTCGTCAAGGAAGGTCGCCAGATGATTTCTTTCCCCCTGGCTTTGGCCCAGCTCACCATCACTTATTTCCTCGTTCAAAACCTCAAAAAAGTAGAACATGCTGTGGAAGTCTGACAACGGTTTTTCCTCCGAAAGCGAAGTGCGACGTACCTTTGCGAAGAACCACAAAACCTCTGACATGTCTCAAGAAACTCTACCCGTCGTTTCCGATCGCCTGCTTCGCTCCATTGCCAACACCATTCGCGGCCTGAGCATGGATGCCGTGCAAAAAGCCAATTCCGGCCACCCGGGCATGCCTATGGGTATGGCCGATGTGGCCGCTGTGCTCTGGTCCGAGTTCCTCCATTTCAACCCCGCCAATCCGCGCTGGGCTGATCGCGACCGCTTCGTGCTCTCCGGTGGCCACGGCAGCATGTTGCTCTACAGCCTGCTCTACCTCTATGGCTACGACCTCAGCCTCGAGGACCTGAAAAACTTCCGCCAGTGGCACAGCAAAACGCCCGGCCATCCCGAGTATCGCGACACGCCCGGCGTAGAGACTACCACGGGTCCGCTGGGGCAGGGCATTGGCAATGCGGTGGGCATGGCTCTGGCCGAAGCCTCTCTCGCCGCCCGCTACAACACTCCCGACGGCAAGCTGGTGGACCACTACACCTACGTCATGTGCGGCGATGGGGACCTCGAAGAAGGCATTTCGCATGAGGCTTGTTCTTTTGCCGGTCATCAGCGCCTCGGCAAGCTCATCATGCTCTACGACGACAACAAAATCACCATAGACGGCTCCACGGATTTGTCTTTCACCGAAGACGTGCTCAAGCGCTACGAGGCCTATGGCTGGCACGTGCAGCGCATAGACGGCCACAACTACGACGAAATTCGCCGGGCCATCCGCGCCGCCAAAGAAGAGACAGAGCGCCCCTCCATCATCGCCTGCCGCACCATCATCGGCTTCGGCAGCCCCAACAAGGCCGGCACCCACGACGTACACGGAGCACCCCTCGGCGAAGAGGAAGTCAAACTGGCTAAGGAGGCTCTTGGCCTTCCGGCAAATGAAAGCTTTTACGTGCCCGAAGAGGTCTTGGAATTCACGCGTTCGTTCCTCGACCGCGGCCGCGAATTGGAGATGGACTGGCAGGAGCGCTCGCTCATGGCACCCAATCGGGAAGCCTTCAAAAAATGCCTGACGGAAGAAATCCCGGCAGAGGCCTTCGACATCCCCGCCTTCGAACCCGGCAAAGACATGGCCACCCGCGCTGCCTCGGGCAAGGTGCTGGATTATCTCGCCCCGCATATCCCCGCCCTCATGGGTGGCTCGGCAGACCTCTCTCCCTCCAACAAAACTTTCCCTAAAGGCGAAACGGCCTTTGAACCCGATAACCGCCAGGGCCGCTACATCCACTACGGCGTTCGCGAGCACGCCATGGCCTCCATCATGAACGGCCTCTCATTGCACGGCGGCGTCATCCCCTATGGCGGTACCTTCTTCGTCTTTACGGATTACATGCGCCCGTCCATGCGCTTGGCAGCGCTCATGCAAATACGCAGCATTTACGTGCTCACCCACGACAGCATCGGCCTGGGCGAAGACGGCCCCACGCATCAGCCCGTTGAGCACCTCAGCGCTCTGCGCTGCATGCCCAACATGAGCGTCATACGCCCCATGGATGCCGCCGAAACAGCCGAAGCCTGGAAACAGGCCCTGCGCCGCGAAAACGGCCCCACCTGCCTCGTCCTCACCCGCCAAAAAGTGCCCGAGTACGACCGCAAAGCCCTCGGCTTCGCCCCCGCAACTGAACTGTCAAAAGGCGGCTACGTGCTGACCGAAGACGAAAACTACGAACTCATCCTCATCGCCACAGGCTCGGAAGTCTCCCTCGCCGTAGAAGCGAAAAAACTGTTGAACGAGCAGGGCAAAAAAGTGCGCATCGTCGCCATGCCCTCTACCGACCTCTTCGACGCCCAGGACGAAGCCTACCGAAACTCCGTTTTGCCGAAAGGCAAAACCAAACGCATAGCCATTGAAGCCGGAGCTTCACAATCCTGGTACAAATACGTGGGCCTCGAAGGCAAAGTGCTCGGCTTAGACCATTTCGGAGCTTCTGCGCCTTACGGCAAATTGTACCAGGAGTTTCACCTGACGCCCGAGGATGTGGTGAAAATGGTTCTTTGAGTTTATTTAAACCACACTAATCATGATTGTTACCACCAAAGCACTCTTTGAGGTTGCCTACGGAAAATTTGCCGTGGGCGCCTACAATATCAACAACATGGAGCAGGCGCTGGGCCTGTTCGAGGGGCACCGGCGTGCGCAGGCCCCCTTCATCGTGCAAATCTCTCGTGGCGCCCGCAAATATGCCGGCCCGAAGATGCTGCAAAACATCATTCTCGCAGCCGAGGAGATGTATCCCGAATCCATCTTTGCCGTCCACATAGATCACGGCACGGAGGAAGTCTGTTATGATGCCATTGACAGCGGCTTTTACAGCTCGGTGATGATTGACGCCTCGCACGAGCCTTTCGAGAAAAACGTGGAGATCACCCGTCGCGTAGTGGAATACGCCCACAAGCACGGCCTGAGTGTGGAAGCCGAGTTAGGCATGTTAGGCGGTGTGGAAGAAGACATCCAGGTAGATGAAAAACACGCCATGCTCACCGACCCCGACGAGGCGCTGGAGTTCGTCCGCCGGACGGGCTGCGACTCTTTGGCCGTAGCCATAGGCACCAGCCATGGCGCCTACAAGTTTACGGGCAATCAGGGCCTGCACTTTGATCGCATTGCAGCCATTCAGGAGCGGCTCCCGGGTTTTCCGCTCGTCATGCACGGCTCCAGCTCGGTACCTGCCGATGAAGTGGCGCGCATCAACGCCGCCGGAGGCGCTCTCGACCCCTCGGCCAAGGGCGTTGACCCCGATGAGTTTGCTAAAGCAGTGCCCCTCGGCGTTACCAAAGTAAACATAGACACCGACGGCCGCCTCGTCTGGACGCGCGTGCATCGCGAGTATCTGCGCGACCATCCGGACGTCTTCGATTTTCGCAAGCCCGGCAACGCCTTTATAGATGCTTACGCTAAATTTATAGACCACAAATCCGAAAAACTGCTCTCCAAAGGCACTTTGGAAACCGTCCGCCAAGCTTTGACAAAGGTGGCGAGTAAGTGAATAGTGTGGTATTTTTTATTTTTTCATCAACAATGGTTCATTAAGTTTTTGGCCACCTGTTTCCTTTGGAAAACAGGCTATCAAGTTGAACCGCCGGCTTAAACCCGCGAAAATCCGCCGCACCCGCGAAAATCCGCGTTCTATTACGGCATTGTTGCCTACCGTCAATAGTGACATGATAGAACGCGGATGACGCGGATGACGCGGGTTCCCGCGGGTTTTAAGGAAGGTTCAATTGTCAGATGGTGTCATTTATTTTATGCAACTTTGAAATCAAGCCTGAGTTGAAAAAAAATAAAGGGGGCATTGGAACTTCGCAGAACTCTGGGCATATTGCCATCTCAAAATTAATGAACCATTGATCAAAACAATACCTCAAATGTCCACACAAACCCTTTTTCCCGATCGCAACCTCGCCATGGAGTTGGTGCGCGTTACTGAGGCGGCAGCCATTTCGGCGGCCCGCTTCATGGGCCTTGGCGACAAGGAGGGCGGCGACAAAGCTGCCGTAGATGCCATGCGAGCCTTCCTCAAAACCGTCAACATGCAGGGGACGGTCATCATAGGGGAGGGGGAGAAGGACGAGGCGCCCATGCTCTACAATGGCGAGAAAATCGGCAATGGCCGCGGCCCCGCCGTAGATGTAGCCGTGGACCCCGTAGAAGGCACCAACCTCCTCGCTCTGGGTCGCCCCAACTCCATAGCCGTCATAGCCGTCTCCGAAGCCGGCAGCATGTGGGACCCGGGCGCATCCTTCTACATGAATAAACTGGTGGTGGAAAAACAGGCCCGCGATGCCATAGACATCCGCCTCTCGCCCACGGAAAACCTCCGTCGCATAGCTGAAGCTCTGGAGCGCGAAGTCAACGACCTCACCGTCTTCGTGCTCGACAAGCCCCGCCATCGCGACCTCATCGCCGAAATCCGCAGTGCCGGCGCCCGCATCAGCCTCCACACCGATGGCGACGTCATGGGCGGCCTCATGGCAGCCATCCCCGGCACGGGCGTAGATGTCCTCATGGGCATAGGCGGCACTCCCGAAGGCGTCATCACAGCCTGCGCCGTCAAGGCCCTCGGGGCCGGCATGCAGGGCCGCAGAGCGCCTCAAAAAGAAGACGAAAAAGCCCGCCTCGCAGCCGCCGGCACAGACCTCTCCGAAGTCCTCACCCAAGACGAGCTGGTGCGCTCCGACAACACCTTCTTCGCAGCCACCGGCATCACCGAAGGCGCCTTCCTCGAAGGCGTTCACTTCGACCGCAAAGGCGGCGTTACCACCCATAGCATCGTCATGCGCTCAGCCACGGGCTCCATCCGCTTTGTGAAGGGGATTCATCGTATATGAGTGAAAATAGTTTGGGCGGCACATTTTTCCTCGTCAGAATCACAGATTACACAGATGATTTGAGAATGAAGAATGAAAAATTGAAAATTGAGAATGCTCTCTCCATGAACACTCCGTGAGCTCCGTGATCTCCGTGGTGAGTTTTCCAACTTTACCTTTATCAAGCTCGGCCACGCTTGTCACGCTCGTCCTGTTTTTGTTTCTCGCAAAGACGCTAAGAATATCTGATCCATATCCGAAACATACAACCCAACGACTACAGCCGTTTCCCTCTGCGAATTTGGCCATATAAGACGCTAAGGAGCCTGTATCCAAGCATGGTTGGGCTACGATTGTTACGATTGTCACGCTCGTCACGTTCATCACGTTCGTTACGTTCATCACGTTCATCACGCTCATCACGCCAAAACCAACGATACACGATACACGCTAAACAATAAACCACACAACCGACAAACGTCCGGCTTCGCGAGCTCGGGCTTACGCCGCGAGCCGGAATATGTCGCCCTTA
>JALVES010000046.1 GCA_027030635.1 Saprospiraceae bacterium
TTCCTGCCCGTTTTTGACGACGGCTACGCCGACGATGGCGAAGCGCGAAGCGGGTTGGAAGAACTTTTCGTACTTGCCATTGCTGCCTCTATGGATGTGTATGGCTGTGATGATTTCGTCTTCGTTCAGGGCTGTGGTGTACATGCCTTGGAAGAAGTCTGCTGCGTTGATTTTTCGCTCTCCGCTTTTCCCCTGCACCCGGATGACTGCGTTGGCAGCGAGCAGGGCGGCAGGGTAGTCGGCGGCGGGGTCGGCATGGGCGAGGCTTCCGCCGATGGTGCCTCGGTTGCGCACTTGCAGGTCGCCGATGGTTTTGGCGGCCTGGCTGACGACATTGGCTTCGCGGGCGAGCAAGTCGGAAGAGGCTATCTGATGATGCGTGCAATTGGCTCCGATGACAATTTCATTGCCGTTTTCGGAGATGTTTTTGAGCTCGGTCAGATGGCCGATGTCTATGAGGATGCCGGGCCTGTTGAGGCGCAGTTTCATGGCCGGAATCAGGCTGTGCCCGCCGGCGAGGAGTTTGGCATCGTCTCCGTGTTTGGCCAACAAAGCGATGGCCTCGCTGAGCGAGCCTGCTTTTATATAATCGAATTTAGCCGGTATCATGTTGGGTTATTTTTTGGTGAAACAAAACTCTGTAAGCGCCCTGCACGGATGCGTGCAGGGGAGGCAAAGGCCTTTGTCATGCTTTTGCGGCATTCATGGCTTCCCATACTCTTGCAGGAGTGAGGGGCATGGGGATGTCGCGTATGCCGAGGTGCCAGAGGGCATCCACGACGGCATTGACCACGGCGGGTGTAGAGCCGATGGTGCCTGCTTCGCCGGCGCCTTTGACGCCGAGGGGGTTGTGCGGGCATGGCGTTACGGTGCGGTCGGTTTCGATCATGGGCACGTCATCGGCCCGGGGCATGGCGTAATCCATGTAGGAGCCTGAAATCATCTGGCCGTTTTCGTCGTAAACCACGCCTTCGAGCAGGGCCTGTCCGATGCCTTGCACGACGCCTCCGTGTACCTGTCCGTCCACGATCATGGGGTTGATGACGTTGCCTACGTCGTCGCAGGTGATGAAGCGCTTGAGCGTAACCTTGCCGGTGTCGGGGCAGACTTCCACGATGGCGATGTGAGCGCCGAAGGGATAGGTGAAGTTGGCCGGGTCGTAGAAGCTGGAGAAGTCCAGGCCGGGTTCCAGCCCTTCGGGATAGTCGTGGGGGACGTAGGCCGTCAGGGCTACATCGCCGAAGGAGACGGACTTATCGGTGCCTTTGACGGTCCATTTGCCATCGGCATAGTCGAGGTCTTCGACGGCGGCTTCGAGTTTATGGGCGGCGATTTTTGCGCCTTTTTCGAGTACTTTTTCGATGCTTTTGACGATGGCGCTGCCGCCTACGGCGAGGCTTCGGGAGCCGTAAGTACCCATGCCGAAGGCAGATCTTTCGGAATCGCCGTGGATGATTTCCACGTCTTCGAGGGCGATGCCCAGTTTGTCGGCTACGATTTGGGCGAAGGTGGTTTCATGGCCTTGGCCGTGGGCGTGGGCGCCTGTATAGATGCTCACTTTGCCGGTGGGTTGCACGCGCACTTCGCCGGCTTCGTAGAGGCCGGCCCGGGCGCCGAGGGCGCCGACTACGGCTGAGGGTGCGATGCCACAGGCTTCGATGTAGGTAGATATACCGATGCCGAGCAGTTTGCCCTGTTTGCGGGCTTCTTCCTGTTCTTTGCGGAAGTCTTCGTAGCCGGCCATTTCGAGGGCGCGTTTTAAGACGGGGGCGTAGTTGCCGCTGTCGTATTGCAGAGCTACCTGGGTTTGGTATCCGGGCTGGTTGACGCCATCAAAGGGCGGGATGAAGTTTTTGAAGCGAATTTCTGCGGGGTCCATACCCATTTCTTTGGCGCCGGTTTCGATGAGTCGCTCCAGCAGGTAGGTGGCTTCGGGGCGGCCTGCGCCGCGGTAAGCATCTACCGGCACGGTATGGGTGAAGGGGGCCGTTACATCGAGATGGATGAGCGGTGTGGTGTAGAGCCCCTGGAAGAGCGTGCCGTGCAGGTAAGTGGGGATGGCGGGTGCGAAGGTAGAGAGATAGGCGCCCATGGCGCAATACTCATCGGCGAGGAGGGCGACGATTTTTCCTTCTTTGTCGAAGCCCATTTTGGCTTTGACGACGTGGTCGCGCCCGTGGGCATCGGTGAGGAAGGCTTCGCTGCGGTCGGCAGTCCACTTAATGGGGCGGCCGATTTGTTTGGTTGCCCAGGTGAGCAGGGCTTCCTGGGTGTAGTGGAAAATTTTGCTGCCGAAGCCGCCGCCTACGTCGTAGGAGACTACGCGTACTTTGTGCTCGGGAATGCCGAGGGCAAAGGCGCAGAGCAGCAAGCGGATGAGATGCGGGTTTTGCGTGCTGGTGTAGAGCGTCCACTTGTCGTCGGCTGCGTTGTAGTCGGCGATGTAGCTGCGCGGTTCGATGGCATTTGGCGCAAGCCGCTGATTGACGTATTCCAGTTCGGTAACGTGATGAGCATTTTCGAGGGCTTTTTCGACTTCTGCCCTGTCGTTTCCGATGCACCAATCGAAGGCGGCATTGTCGGGCCATTCGTCGTGTACGAGCGGGGCGCCTTCTTTCATGGCCTCTTTGGGGTTGGTTACGGCGGGCAGTTCTTCGTAGTCCACCTCTACGAGTTCGGCGGCATCGCGGGCCTGTTCCAGGGTTTCGGCTATGACGATGGCGACGGCTTCGCCGAGGTAGCGGACAACCCCTTTGGCGAGCAGGGGTTGTTGGGGCTCGCGCATGGTTTCTCCATTTTTGAAGTTGACCTGCCAGCCGCAGGGCACGCCGTAGTTGCCGCACTCGTCCTGGCCGGTGAAGATGGCGACAACGCCTTCAGCTTTGAGCGCTTCTGCGGTGTTGATGTTGTTTATTTTGGCATGGGCATAGGGGCTTCTGACGAAGGCCGCGTGCGTCATGCCGGGGAGTTTGATGTCGTCGGTGTACTTACCTTTGCCGGTAAGGAAGCGGACATCCTCTTTTCTCTTTATGGATTTACCGATAAACTTTCCCATAAGGCTTATGCATTTAATTTTTCAGCGGCATGCTGAATGGATTTGACAATGTTGTGATAACCTGTGCAGCGGCAGAAATTGCCTTCGAGTCCGTGCCGGATTTCCTCTTCGGTGGGGTTGGGATTTTTCTGCAGTAGATCCACGGCAGTCATCACCATGCCGGGGGTGCAGAATCCGCATTGCAGGCCGTGATGCTCGCGGAAGGCTTCTTGTATGGGGTGCAAGTGGTCTCCCTCGGCCAGGCCTTCGATGGTGGTTACTTCGCAGCCATCGGCCTGGACGGCTAATACGGTGCAGGATTTGACGGCGACGCCGTCGAGAATCACTGTGCAGGCTCCACAACTGCTGGTGTCACAGCCGATGTGGGTGCCTGTCAGATTGAGCATTTCCCGCAAGAAGTGGGTCAGGCTGGTGCGCGGCTCAACCTCCTGCGAGTACTGCTTTCCATTGACAGTCAGGGTTACTTTCATAGAGCTTGGTTTTTTAATGTTTAAAAGATGAATGGCATAGGGCAGGCTGCATTTCAGCGGGCCATCAGCCCTATTGCTCTATTTCTTTTTGGAGTGCTTCGAAGAATTGTTTGGAGAGGGTCTTGACGACCCCTCCGATCAGGCGCTGCCCCATGCGGGCCAGCATGCCGGAGATGCGAGCATCGCCGGTGTAATGTACTTTTGTTTGCGTGTCGGAAACGGGGATCAGTTCCAGATTTATTTCTGCAAGAGCATTGCCTATTTTGCTTTTTTGGTCGAGCACGATTTTGCAGCTCTTGTTTTCGGTTTTGTCTTTGATGGTGAATTCTCCTTCAAACTGCCCTTTGACGGGGCCCATTTTTATCTCTGAAACGGCCTTGTAGTGATCAGGTGCTAATTCTTCCAGGCTTTTGATGCCGGGCGTGATTTTTTCCAATACACGCGGGTCGAGGATGTTTTGCCAGACTTTCTCAGGCGGGGCTTCGATCAAATGTTCTCCCGTGATTTTCATGGAGCAAGTTGTTCCTGTTTCCTGAATTTGTATATTTGTAGAGGCAAATATAAATTGTTTTTTGGTTTTTTAAAAAAGGCTCCACTCATTTAGACAAAATCTAAATAGTTCTCATGAAAGAAATTAAAGACATCATTGCGGCCTGGCAAAAGTTAGATGGTGAGACCCGTAAGGTGGCATTGGCTACGGTGATACAGGTAGAGGGTTCTTCCTATCGCCGTGCGGGAGCCCGGATGTTGATTCGCGATGACGGGCAATGGACGGGCGGCATCAGCGGCGGTTGTCTTGAGGGCGATGCGCTCAGGAAGGCCAATCACTGCATGGCTCGCAGCAGGGTGGAGGTGGTGCGTTATGACACCAGCACAGAAGATGAGGAGCAAATTGGCGTCGGTCTGGGTTGTGAGGGTGTCATAGATGTGCTGCTGGCTCCCATAGAGCAGGATGACGAGCAGAATCCCATTCGGGTACTGGAATCTTGTGTGAGCAGTCGCCATCCCAACATTTTGCTCACGGTCATTCGGTCGGAGATAGAGGGCATAGGGGCGGGGAAGATGTACAGATATGGTCAGGGAGAAGCCCTTTCAGACGGGCCTTTGTTGCATTTGCCGAAAGGCATAAAAGAAGCCTTGGAAGCCGATGTGGCTCATGCCCGCGCGACCGGCAAATCGCAGGTGAAGGAGTACGGGGAGGCTTTTTCCGTTTTCATAGAAGTTTTGCAGCCTGCCATGCGGGTGGTGCTTTTTGGCAGCAATTACGACCTTTATCCTTTGCTGAGGATGGGGCGCGAGTTGGGTTGGGAAATGGATGTGGTGATGAATCCGGCCCGGGCATCGGGTGCTATTCGGGAGCTGGCCCGCGAAATTTACCCCAAGGGAGTGGAAATCCCCTGCGACGATTACACGGCTTTTGTGTTGATGGCTCACGATTACAAAACGGATCGGGACAATCTGCTCATGGCTCTGCAAAGCGGCGTACCTTACATCGGCATGTTGGGACCCGTGAAGCGGCGCAACAAGAGCTTAGACGAATTGCGGGCCGCCGGTCATGTCTTTTCGGAAGAGGCTTTGGGGCGGCTGTACAATCCTGTAGGGCTCGACATAGGAGCTCTGACGCCCGAAGAAATTGCCCTGTCCATTTTGGCGGAGATTAAGGCCCATTTTGCCGGAAGGCGGGGACAGTTTTTGCGCGAGCGGGCG
>JALVES010000047.1 GCA_027030635.1 Saprospiraceae bacterium
TCCCGCTAGCGTTCATCCTGAGCCAGGATCAAACTCTCCATAGTCAGATCCTTAAACCGAATACCGTAGTATCCGGCCATCTTGTTTACTCAAGGGTCACACTTCCTTTTCTTACCTCGCTCCAATCCTTTCAATGAACTTATTTTTTCCGCAATACTCCCTGTGGAGCGCTACGGGAATGCAAAGATACAATCTTTTTCTTCTCCCGTGTAACTTTTTTTCTAAAAAAGTTATCCACATTCTCAATTCGGCCTCAAAGGCCTTTTCAACCTTCTCTCTTTCGCACTTAACAGATGAAAATCATTATTTTCACCCTCGCTTTCCACCCCTCTTTTCTACCCCTCTCGTTCAAAGCGGCTGCAAAGGTACAAAAACACATAGCGACTTTCCAAAAATTTTAACGTTTTCTTAACATATTGATTTTTTTAGTAAGTGCGCGCGCTGAAGCACGCGGTACTTAGTAGCGGGCTGAAGCCCGCTCAACTGCTAAACTACGCGCGCTAAAGCACGCGGTACTAATTGGGCGGCTAAAGCCACCCCAACTTGGAACTACGCGCGCTGAAGCACGCGGTACTAATTAGCGGGCTAAAGCCCGCTCAACTCAACGCTAAACCCAAAAAAAACTCCCCCCTACTCCCCTTTCAAAAAAAGTTCTTATCTTTGCATCCGCTTATCGCACATGGCGCGGTAGCTCAGCTGGTTAGAGCGCAGGATTCATAATCCTGAGGTCGGGAGTTCAAGTCTCCCCCGCGCTACAAAAAGAAAAGGTCTCGCAAAGCGAGACCTTTTTTGTTATAGCCTGTTTAATCCTGTTTTGGCTGCCTGATGCAGGCCGGTGCGGTATTCTTCCGGCTTTAGCTGCAGGCAGCGGTTGTAGTAGTAGCGGGCCTGCGCGGAGTTTCCATCCTGCTCACAGAGGCGGCCCAACTCGAGGGCGGCTTTGCAGGCATAGTAGGCCTTATCGTCGGAGCCCATCTGCAAGCATAGTTTGTATTTGGCGAAAGCCTCTTCCCGATCACCCATTGCCTGGGCCAGGCGCGCAGAGCGATAGACGAACTCCAGGCGATGGAGGTGCTCCGAAAAGTCGCCGGGCCCGAGCCCCTGCATCAGGCTTGCGGCCTGTTCGTAATAGCCGCCGTCGTACAGCAGACGAATGCGCAGCAGATCCGGATGGGGCATAAGGCCGGATTTTGCCTCCCTCAGGGCTGCCTTGTCACCATCGGTTACGGCAGCGCCCATTTGCCGGCAGGCAGACATACAACGCCTGTAACCCTCCTCATCACCATCCAAAAGAGCCTGCCAGGCACGTTTTTGCCAAGCCTCTTTGATGAAATGCCGGCCCCGAAAGGAATCCAAAAAAAGAGCAAAATACTTATCGGCCTCGGGCGAAAGCTTGCGTTGCAGGCAAACGGCCCTCATGAAGTGCAAATACGGCAGCGGGAAAAAAGCCCGCCCGGAGGCCGTGTGCTCCAGAATCTCCAAAGCACGCTCATTCCTGCCCATGCGCATGGCCATATTGGCGAGCACAAAACCGGCCAGCGGGCTATCCTCCGACCGCAAGTTGCTCTGCTCGATGACCTGCCAGGCACCATCCTTCTCATCAGCGAGATGGAGCAGAAGATAGGCGTACAAGACGTATGTCTCATCCCGAAAAATGTAGTCCTCATCCATCTGCTGCAATACACTCTCTAACTCAGCCCGCCCCTGCTGAATGCTGCCCTCCAGCGAAGTCAGCCAACTGACGGCTACGCTGTATTCATCGGGAATGGTACCGGCAATGGCATGTAAAATGCCCAGGTCCTTGCGGTTGGGCAAAAAGTCCGGAAAGCGTTCGGCATTTTGCGAAAGCAATTTAAAAGCCTTGTTGACCTCCAAAAAAGAGGTGGCGTATTGCTCAAACTTCAAACGCGCCAAAGCCCAGTGCAGCAGAATGTCGGCCTGCAAGTAAGCGTGCCAGGGAGAATCGGGATTGCCCCGCTGTCGCAATTCGCTCAAACGGCGCTTCTTGTTGGCTTGTAAGCGCTCGAAAAGCTCTGCATCCTCACCTATATATATGGTGAAAAAATCCAGATAGTCCTCTACCAACAAAGCCATGAGGTTGTCGGGCTCTTCGGCACGCAACAAACTCAACTGCGCCCGCGCCTCTCCAAAGCGCAACTGCATGACCTTTTGATAAGCCATACGGGCATGAAGGCTCCAACTGTAAGAGGCCCCCTGCACAGGCAAAGCCACAGACCACAACAGAGAAAAAAGAAAAATACGGCTCTCCAATACGAGAAAAGGCCTGACTGCACGCCAAGCCTTTCTTCCTGTTTTCTGCTTGCCACACATCTGAGACATAGCGCCTTACTCTGCTTCTGCAGCTATGCCAAACAATTGAGGGTCAACAAGAATGCGACCGCAGTGCTCGCAGGTAATGATCTTATTGCCTACGCCCACCTCCAATTGCATCTGAGGCGGCACTTTGTTGAAGCAACCGCCACAGGCATCGCGCTCAATCGTTACAACGGCCAGGCCATTGCGATAACTCTTGCGGATGCGCTGATAAGCCAGTAACATGCGCTCATCTATTTCTTTTTGAGCTTTGTTGGACATGCGACGCAGTTTCTTTTCCTCTTTTTCAGTGGCTTCGATAATTTCGCCCAATTCCTTTTTCTTTTCTTCGAGATTTTCCTGCATGCGCTTCAACTCCTCCTGGCTGACGAGCATCTGCTCTTTCTTTACCGTCAATTTCTTGAGCGCTTCTTCGATGCGCTTGTCGGCGAGCTTGATCTCCAGTTTCTGCAAATCGATCTCGCGGGTCAACGCTTCGTATTCGCGATTGTTGGCCACGTTGTCCAATTGCTTTTCATAGCGCTCCAACAAGGCCGAGGCTTCAGCCTTCTTGGCCTCATACCCGCTGATGGTACTTTCCAACTCATCAATGATGCCCTGGAGTTTTTTCATGCGGGTTTCCAGGCCGGCGATTTCGTCTTCGAGGTCTTTGACCTCCATAGGCAACTCGCCCTTGAGTACCTGGATTTCGTCAATTTGGGAGTCAATTTGTTGAAGGTTGTACAAGTCCTTCAATTTTTCAATGATGGTCTTATCAGCCATAATGCTATTTGCTGGAAGTTGATGAAGTAAAAACGCTTGCTCAAGGCACAGGGCCCGGGTTTAATGATAAAATACGGGGTTTGTCCGTACCCTCGTACAACGGGCTGCAAAGGTAACAAATTTTTCGGACAACAGTTCGCACAGCAAATTTATGGTAAACTGCTCGCTTTCGTAATGCCCGATGTCGGCAATCATAATCCGGCCGTCGGCATCGAAAAATTCGTGGTATTTGAAATCACCGGAGATGAAGACATCTGCTCCCGCAGCAATCGCTTTCCCAAGCAGGAAACTGCCGGCGCCGCCACAGAGGGCCACTTTTTTTACAGGGCCTTTCGGCAAATGCGTGTGGCGTATGCAGTCCGTTTTCATGCGTCGCTTAAGTTCATCGAGAAAAGCTCCGGCATCCATAGGTACAGGGAATTCTCCGAGCAGGCCGGCACCGCAGTGGGGGTCCTCTTCTTCTACGCGCAGAAAACTCCATCTCAGGCCGGCGGGTTCCATTTGCCGTAAGGCAGAAAGGATTTCACCCTTTCGGGAAATGGAAAAGGCTGCTTCCCACAGATGGCCTTGTACTCCGTCGCGGATTTGTTCGGACTTCCAGACGGGAGCGTATGGCTTCAACAATTCCTCAACGGCTGACTGATCGGTATCTTCCGGCGCCCACAATTGTATGCGCAAACGCTCCTGCCGGGGCGCCAAAATGCGGGTATTGAGCAGGCCGAGGCGCTCGGCGATGGCTGCATTGACGCCGCGATACAGGGCATTGTCCAAATTGGTGTGAATGGCGTAAACGGCCAGCTCCTCGCGCAATGCCATGGCTACGCAGCGCTCTACATAAGTGCGACCGGTGAGGCGCTTGAGGCCTTTGAAAATGATGGGATGATGCGCCACAATCAGATTGCAGCCCGTCTCTACGGCTTCCGCCAAAACCTCTTCGGTGATGTCGAGGCAACACAAAACGCCCTTAACTTCTGCAGAGGCATCGCCTGTCAGCAGGCCGGCATTGTCATAGCTCTCCTGCTGGGCCAGGGGAGCAATTTGCTCGAGGTATGCACAAACTTCGGAGATGGTGGTCATGCTTGTCGCTTTATCTTATTTTCAATGGCAGTGGTGGAATAGCCCTCTATAAAAGGCAGGCTGTGTACCTCGCCGCCTGCTGCAAGTACCAAATCAGCGCCGACGATTTGCTCTGGCCGCCAGTCGCCGCCCTTGACCAGCACATCGGGCATGAGCAGGCGGATGAGCTCCAGGGGCGTGTCTTCTTCAAACAGCGTTACGGCATCCACAAAACCCAAAGCTGCCATGACGTGCAGGCGGCTTTGCTCGTCCTGAATGGGACGATGAGCCCCCTTCAGGCGGCTGACGGATGCATCGCTGTTCAGCCCCACGACGAGGCGCTCTCCCAGCCCGGCAGCGCGGGCGAGATAATCCACATGGCCATAGTGCAAAATATCAAAACACCCATTGGTAAACACCACGCGCTCACCGGCCTTGCGCCAGGCCTGCACCTGCTGCTGCAGCTGAGGTTGTAACATGATTTTTTTTGTAAAAATCATTCTCTTTAAAACCTCGGGCAATTCACACGAATTCTTTTTGCCGCAGGATGCACGTAAATGAACGACAACTCAACGCCTCCGCGAGAGTTGGTAGGCTCAGAGACGGCGCCCATGTTGACGTCATAGCTGATGCCTATTTGCAGGCGGTCTATTTCGAGTATGGCCGCAGCAATCATGGAGGGGAAACTGACATTGCTGTCCAGGAAATTGGAAACCTGCCCCCAGAGGCCGGCACGGATAGCTATCTCCCGCCAATCCCTGTTGGTATAGCGGAAGTTGGCGCCAAAGATGGTGGTAAAAGACGGCCCCTGCCCCATGACGAGCACAGCCGGCAGCATGCTCAGCGACTTGCCCAGAGGGAGTTCGGCCCCTGCCTGTCCCAGCCAACGCATGGGCAGGTAATCGGCCTGTACGCCGAGGATGGAGATGTTGGGGCGGTTCAAATGCGAGAGCGAACCACCCAGATAGAGGCTCTTGCGATCTCCAAAAAGAGCATAGTACAAGAGCCCCGCGTTGAAATCCAGGTAGGATTTATTTCTAAACAGCA
>JALVES010000048.1 GCA_027030635.1 Saprospiraceae bacterium
CTTCCGAGACCATGAACTGGTGGTAAAACTCCCGCAATTTTTCTTCTTTGAGATAGAGCGAAAGCAGGCGAAAGCGCTCGCAGGAGCGGGCTTCGATCAGGGCGCAGGTGAGCAGTTCGTCGAGGAGCTTTTCGTCTCGCCCCAGGCCCTTGCGGGCAAAGGCCTTGAGGCCGTTGACGTACTCGTCTTTGCGTTGGCGGCCCAGCTTGATTCCGCGCTTTTCCATTTCGCGCAGCACCTGGCGGAAGTGCCCCCATTCCTCTGTAACAATGGGCGCCAGCTCTTTGACCAGCTCCTCTTTGTCGGGGTAGCGCTGGATGAGCGAAATGCAATAAGTGGCAGCTTTTTGCTCACAAAAGGCGTGGTCGGTGAGCACTTCTTCCAGTTCCTTTTCGGCCAGGTTGACCCAGCGCGGGTCGGTGGGCAATTCCAGGCCCAGCATTTGGACGGAAGTCATGTTGATTTCTTGTTCCTTACTCATGGCAGCAGGCAATTTAACTGGTCTTTGAAAAAATCTATGCGGTAGATTTGATAATCTTCATAGCCCGTTTGCCAGACGACGCGCATGTTGTCAATTTCAGACCTTTTGAGCATGTCTTGTTGTCCTGCACTGATGGTGCATTGCGCCCGGAAAGTATAGCTGCCGTCGGAGGCCTGGTAGGCGCCCCTGTCGGTGAGGGTATTGCGCAGGCGTATTTGCTCGCCGTCCAGCGTGCGCAGCAGGATGAAATTGCCGCGCGGGATGCCGCCGAACGATTTGTGGGCGTTGGGCGAGGCGACGCGGAAGATGAAGGTGAGATAGATCAGTCCTCCCGAAACAGAAGTCATGGAAGCCGAGCATCGTATGAAGGTGCGTCCTTTCATGTAGGTGCGCAGGGGGGGAGGCGTAAAGGCAAACAGTTCTTCTGCTGCAAGGTCTTTGCGTCTTTTGCCGTTGAAGGGGTCTGTTTCGTCTCGCGTAAATTGGCATTGGTAAGGCGGCGGATTGATCATGGGGTCTTGAGTGGGGTCGTAGGAGGCGTATTGCTCGGGCGGGCCGAAGTCGAGTTGGGTGAAGGCGGGCGCTTCTTCGCGTGCGAGCAGTTCGTCGTCTTTTTGTTGCACTTTGGCCAGCCACTTGCTGCGTTTTTTGTAGGGCGCCTCGACCATTTGCTCGGCCTTGGCGGCAAATTTGAGGGCTTTTTGCCAGTCTTTGTAGGCTGCTTTTTCTGCTTTTTGGGCGCTTTTGAGTTGTTGGGCCGTGCGTTGTTTTTCGGCCCTGTCGGCAGTTTTTCCGAGGGATTCCAAGTGTTTTAGGGAGGCTTCCAGTTCCATGCGCCTTTGGCGGGCGAGGGTATATCGCTTGCGGGCCCGGGTGGCGCGATTGGTGGCCAGGTCGGCTACGCGCAGGGCTTTTTCATGGCTTTTGCGGTCTTCATAGGCGCGGCGTTCGTCGGGGTCGGTGGGGATGAGCTCAGTAGGCGTTTGCTGTTGGCTTTCGCCAAATGGGTCTTCGGAAGCTTCGTCGAAGTATCTCCATGAGCCGTCGGGATAGACGATGATCTTTTCGCCTTTCTCGTTGGTGCGCACCTCCTGGGCATGGGCAGTAGCCCCGGCCCATGCCAGTAAAACCAAAAGCATCCATCTCATTTTCATGGAACAAAGATAAGCATTTTAGAAAAAGGGCATGCCCGGATAAAAGGCATTGGGCAGGTGCTCCACTTCCAGCACACAGCCATCCACAGCCAGCAGCACGGCGAACAGGTCGAAGCGAATTTCGCCCTCGTGCTCCAGAGCCTCGGCATAGGCCACTGCTGCATCGAAAATCCGCTCCTGCTGTGCGGGCTGTATGGCGGGCAATTCATCCCGCTCCACCCGCGAGTCGTGCGTGCGCGTCTTGACTTCCACAAAGATGAGCTGTCCTTCTTTTTCAAAAATCAGGTCTATCTCATAGCGATGATGCCGCCAATTGCGCTCCAGCAAGCGGTACCCCCTCTTTTGCAACCAGGCCAAAGCGGCGTCTTCCCCGCGCTTCCCCGTCCGCTGATTTTTGGTAGGCATGGATTTTTTTTGTGCTTAACGGTTTGTTTGGGAGGGATATTGTCTGTTGTCTGTTGTCTGTTGTCTGTTGTCTGTTGTCTGTTGTCGGTTGTCGGTTGTCGGTTGTCGGTTGTCGGTTGTCGGTTGTCGGGCGCGTTGGTTTATTGTTTGGCAATTTTGCGGGATAAACGTAAGCAATTTAACCAAAAATAGAAAATCCGTGAAATCCAATAATCCGTGAAATCTGTGATTCTGACGATAAGCGTGATGAACGTGATGAGCGTGATGAACGTGATGAGCGTAACGAACGTGATGAACGTGATGAGCGTGATGAACGTAATGAACGTGATGAGCGTAACGAACGTGATGAGCGTGATGAACGTGATGAGCGTGATGAGCGTAATGAGCGTAATGAGCGTGATGAACGTGATGAGCGTAATGAGCGTGATGAACGTAATGAACGTAATGAACGTGATGAGCGTAACGAACGTAACAATTGTAGCCCAATTGTGCTTGGAGACGGGCTCCTTAGCGCCTTATATGGCCAGATTCGCAAAGAAAAACAGCTATAGTCGTTAAGTTGCACGTTCCGGATATGAGCCCTATATCCTTCGCGTTTTAGCGAGAAACAAAGACGTAACGGGCGTAATAATCGTAGCCGAACCATGACTGGAATCCGGATTAGACTCACCACGGAGTTCACGGAGCTCACGGAGAAATCCATTTTCCATTCTTTTTACCACGGAGTACACGGCGGGCACGGAGAGTACACGGAGAGGTCATTCTCAATTATCAATTTTCCATTCTCCATTCTCCATTCTCCATTTTCCATTTTCCCGCTCACCACGTTTATTTTCACTGCCCAACTAAACATCACACCAACGCTAAACGCTAAACGCTAAACCCTAAACCCTAAACTCTTATTTAACCACAAAAAGCAGACTATACACCTGTTCCTCGTTGCGCACTTGCAGCAGGTAGCTGCCTGCCGGCAGTTTTTGGAGCGGGATTTGATGGCGTTTTTCGCGGACTTCTTTTTCGGCGTAGAGCATTCGGCCTTGGGGGTCGTAGATGCGCAGCTCGTACTTGTCGGGCGTTTGGGGCCATGCTACCCACAGGGTGTTTTGGGCGGGGTTGGGGTAGAGGCGTAAAAGGGACGGAGCCGGTCCGGGAGGGGCATCGGTGAGCGGACACTGAGCGATGATTTCTTCCGGACTGGAGCATCCCGGGCCGTTGTTTTCTATGAGTGCGCTGCCTCCGTTGAACAGGTAGGAGCAGATGTTGGGCAGGTTGCAGGTGGAGAGGGCGGGGTTGTTGGTGATTTGGAGGTAGTTGAGTTCTTCGGGCAGGACGTTTTCCAGGGCGGAGATGTCGCTCAGGGCCGGAAGATATTGGAGGATGAGCTTATCGTCAATGATTTGCAGGGTTTCGGCTCCTTCAAGGGTGCTGAGGGTGGCGTTGTCGGAGAGGATGAAGTCTTGGACGTATTGAAGTTGCTCCAAACCGTGCAGGTTTTTGAGGCTGTCGTTTTGCTGGATGAAGAACTCTTCCTGAATGGATTGCAGAGAGTCGAGGCCTTGCAGGTCGTGGATTTTGTCGTTGTTGAGGAGGTGGAAGAAACCTCCGATTTCGTAGAGGTGTTCGGCGCCTTCGAGGGATTGCATTTCGCTGTTGTGATCAATCAGCAAATGACCATCTATGAAGTTTAGTCGCAACAGGCCTTCAAGATTTACAAGGGAAGCATTGTTGATGAGCGATAAGTTTTGTCCGATGGTTTGCAGGCTGTCGAGGCCTTCAAGGGAAACCAAAGCCGGGTTGTCTTTGATGGTGAAGTTTCCCAAAATGTCTTTGAGTGCATTACACCCCTGAAGTGTGTAGAGGTTTTGGTTGTTGCGGATTTTAAAGTGTTCTTCTATGGTGTCTAATTTTTCTAAACCCTGTAGGTCGTGTAGTCCGTTAAGTTTTTCAAGGGTAAATTCTCCTTCAATTTTGGCAAGTTTGCCTAAGGGAGAAAGATTTGGGAGCAGCGGATTGTCAATGAGGGTAAAGTTTCCTCTTACTTTGATGAAGTTGTCAAGTCCGTGAAGGCTTTGGAGTTGATGGTTATAACCGATAAAAAAGTTGTCGTGAACATGAGTCATGTTTTGAAAGCCGTCAAGATTTTGAAGGTTGTCGTTGTAGAAGATTTGTACAGTATAGTCAGCGTGTGATAAGGAATCAAATCCTTTGAGATCGGTTATGTGCGTAGCTGTAATTTTGATGCCGCCATTGACAATTTCAGTAAGTTGGTTGAAGCCGAGCAGGTTGTAAATGGTATCCACTCCATGGATGTTCAGAAAGCCACCTATTTTGTCGCAGTCCGGAAACAGGATGGGAAAGCTGTCTATATCTGCCTGGCTTGAAATGTAGTACCCGAATGAGCCTTCTGTGCATGGCTGGGTGCTGCCCGAGAGCGGGTATAAAAGCAGCAGATAAAAAAATAAGTACTTGTATCGTAGCATTTGTATTTGTTTTGCTCTAACGGACTATGGCAAAAGGCTTACTCTGAAGGAGCTGTCCGTTTTCGAGATATTGCAAGAAGTAATTTCCTGCCGGATAATTGAAAAGGGGAAGTATGAAAGTGGCATCATTAAACGCTTGGGTATCAAATTGCCGGATGATCTGCCCCTGTGCATTGACGATGCGAAAAGCAGCCTGCCGGGGCTTTGTGTCGGAGAAACAATAGATGTTGAGGAAGTCAGAAGCGGGGTTGGGGTATATTTTCAGGTTGACTTTTTCTTCGAGCTCTGCCGTGGAAGTGTAGAGCTGGCATCCGGGTACGAGGCATCCGTATTCGTCTAATTTGAGCAGCCAGGCCTGCTGGGGGATGGGATCTGAGTTATAGGCTCGGCTTTGCCCGCAGAGCAGAAATCCTCCATCGGCGGTTTCTTTGATGTCGTAGAGGATGTTTTCGCTGAGTTCGTCGTAGAGGCCGACGTAATTTCTGGACCACAGAGAATCCCCTTCGGCAGAGACTTTCCCAATCCATCCGTGGTAGAAGTAGTCGTCATCAGGTTCTTTGCCGAATCCACAGGCGACGTATCCGCTTCCATCGCTGAGTCGAATGAGGGCTAAGGGGATTGTGTAGAGCCCGTGATATTCTTCGGGATTGTCAAAGATTACCTACAACAA